>DASRKU010000084.1:0-14131 GCA_035648815.1 Verrucomicrobiia bacterium
GCGTCAGGCCGTTCGTGAGGGTTTTCTCGGCCCGCACGCCTGTCTCCGTCTGCCTAAGGTGGAAGACTCCGTCTCCCTGCACAGTGCCACCATCCAGAATCGCCAGCGATGGTGCCGTGGCGTCCCGGTTCAATGTCGCCACTTCATTTGTCACCGGGTGCTTCTCCTGCCAGGAAGCAACGGTCTCGGGATAGTCCAGCAACTCGACTATTTTCAGGCCGCCCCCGTACGAAGTGAACGTGTACCGTGAGCTTTTGTTGCTCAAAACGAGCAGTTCCTCAGGAACATTGCTGTTCACCACAAGCTGTGAACCGGTCGGCGGCGGCAGCGTGGCCGCGGGCGTGGTAGCGACAACATTGGTCGGCATCGTCGCGTTTCCCGTTTCCGCAGGCGCATTCGTCTGCACAACCAGCGCCCGCTTCGATGGCGGATACAGCTTCGGGACGATCACCGAGGACCAAAGCAGCAGCAGCGCAAAACAGGAAACCAGAACTATGATTGCTTTTCGGTCCATGTGTTAAATTTCCCCTCGCCGCTTTGCCTCAGGAAATCTCGAACCCCTCACCCCGGCCCTCTCCCGTCCGACGGGAGAGGGAGAATTGGTCGACGTGTTCGTTGCAAGGACGGATGCCAAAATCTTCCAACGCGTCAGAGTATTCCCCCTCTCCCATCGGATGGGAGAGGGATGGGGTGAGGGTCTTCTCCCCTGTACCGGGTCTTCACCGCACCCGCCCCAGGGATGGCATCGGCAAATGCGTTTCAGCGCCAGCCAGCTCCCTCGCGCGGCCCCATGCACTTGGATCACTTCCATCGCGTATTGGGAACAACTGGGCGTAAACCGGCACGCCCCCGCAGGCCCAAAAAGAAAAGTTTTCGCCGGCGATACCGTCCAGCGGTAAAGCCTGATCGAAAAAATCAGAACGTGCTGACAAAGATTCATGCTGCGGATCCCGCCCGTGTGACCATTATGTAGTATTCTTCCACAATCCAGATTTCCGGAGCGTTGTCAAAAAGTCCTTTTCCACCTCGGAAAATGCTTTGCCCGATATCGACGCGCGCGCCACCAAGACAAGATCGATGGGTCTGACTAGATCGTGCTGGTGGATCCTGAATGCCTCCCGCAACAAGCGCCGCGCGCGATTGCGGGCGACGGCGTTGCCGATCCTGGCGCTGGTCACGACGCCCACTCGAGGCGAGGCGCCCTCCGGCAAACGGCGCCAATTCGCAATCAGACAACCCGTCACGATCCGTTCCCCTTCCTTGCGAACCCGGGCAAAATCCCGGCTCTGCTGGATTCGCATGGTGCGGCCGAACTTCAGCGACCTGGGCGCTGTACCTGGCATGGCCGGCGTTAAACGGGCGTCAACCGTTTTCGCCCGGTCCGGCGGCGATTTCGAAGAATGGCGCGACCACTCTTTGTCCCGTTTCGGGCCAGAAACCCATGTTGCCGCACCCGGCGTCGTTTCGACGGTTGATACTGTCGTTTCATAAAATCACTTCACTCTGCACCCGACGTTGGGCCCTCAGGCAATAGTTCGGGAATACTCCGAATTCGGAACGCGAGAGCATAACAGCGAAGAACGGAGTGTCAAGCTGTCGGCTAATACGCGAAGTGTCAGGATTCGCGAGGCAACAAACGCGTCAACCGGTTCTCCCTCTCCCATCCGGCTTGTCCGCCGTAGCTTTAGCGAAGGCGGAACGGGAGAGGCCGGGGTGAGGGTTTCCGGCTTACGCGCAGTTCCCTGCGGCGGCCATGATTGTTTACCGCACCAGCTTGAGCGCGATCTGCTTGTCGATGGCCGCAGCCAGGTCAATATCCGCCCCCCCGCCCTGCGTGCGCGTCTGCACCGTGACCGAGGTGACGCGCGGATCCACCTGCTGGACGCGAACCCAGACAGTGCTCTGGTTCACTTTGCCTTCGACGATCTTGGCAATGTTGTTTACGGCATTGGTCTGGTTCTGCAGAACGGTCTCCCGAAGCAACGTCCCGTTATATTGCACGACCTGTTTTGCCGCCTCGAAAACCTGGTCCATTGGACGCTCGTAACTCGCCTCAATCTTGTTCCTGATAAAAGGCACCGCCGCTGTCTTTCGCTCGTCCACCGTGCTGATGCAGCCCGCGACGAGTACAGCCAGTCCCAGAAGAGCCATCGAAATTTTCATATTCATCCTCGCCATGCAATCACATCCAGCAAAACCGTCAAGCACGAAGCTTGGCAAGGCGGTCGAAGGTCGAGAGTCGAGAGTCGAGGGCCGGCCGCATCAGATCGCCTCCTCTCGCCTCTCACCTCGGATGCCCGGCTCGACAAGTGCCGTGGAACATGGCATTTTCCCTTCGTGCCACTTGATAAACTGGAGCAACTTCGAGCGCTCTTGCGCTCTTATCAATCCTGCCTGGTAGCGTATTCCGGCGGCGTGGACTCTGTATTTCTGGCGTATGTGGCTGCAGAAGTCCTTGGCGACCGGGCGCTGGCGGTCATTGCCGATTCCCCCAGTTTGCCTCGTCGTGAATTGGAAGAGGCAATCGCCATCGGAGAACAGTTTCACTTCCCGGTGCGTGTCATCCGAACTGGCGAGTTTTCCAATCCGGATTACACGTCCAATCCCGCCAATCGCTGTTACTTCTGCAAACATGAACTGTTCACGAGCCTGGCTCCCATTGCCGACAGCGAAGGTTTTGCGGTGATCGCTTACGGAGAAAATGCCAGTGATGTGGGCGATTACCGCCCCGGGGCGCAGGCAGCGGCTCAATTCCAGATTCGCGCCCCGTTGAAAGAAGCGGCCTTGAGCAAGTCCGAAATCCGGGAACTGTCGGCGCGCATGGGTTTGCCAACGGCCGATAAACCCCAAATGGCCTGCCTGAGCTCCCGCATCCCGCATGGCGAAACCGTCACGCCTGAAAAGCTCACGATGATCGAACAGGCGGAGAATCATCTGCGCGACCTCGGCTTCCATGACGTCCGAGTCAGGCACCATGAATTGCGCGCCCAACCCAAATTGAAGGATGCTGCCCAGCCGTCCCCAGATCCCGCTGCCGCGAGCTATCTTGCCCGGATTGAAGTGGGCCCGGGCGAACTCCCCAGGTTCCTCCAGGATGGGCTTTCCGATAAAATTGCCGAGGCTCTCAAAGCGATTGGCTATTCGCATGTCACCATCGATCTCCAGGGTTACAGAAGAGGCAGCTTGAACGGAGCCTTGAGCAAAGGTGAAGCTGCTGCGAATTCTGCTGCGCAGAGCGCATCGGGTGTGGTTAAAAGTGGGTGAGGGACGCAGTCCCTTGGGAGGAGCGCGGCTGTGTCGAAGCCCAGCCGCAGCACGTCCAAACCCCTGAGCGTACTGCATGGATCGAGCCTGCTGCGGCTGGTCTTCGACACAGCCGCGCTCCGCCAATAGCGAGTGCCTTCAATCATCACCCATTTTTGATAACACCCGACAGTTGTTTTTCTGTGACTTCCGTCCGCATCCCAGCTAATCCTTAAGGGAGTATGTCGTTCCTCGATCAAATCGAACCTGTCAAACAGGCGGCGCTTGCAAGCTTCAAGACAGCGCAGGACCTCGGGTCACTCGATCACGCCAAAGGCGCCTTCCTGGGGCCCAACGGCCAATTGACCGCGTTGCTGAAGCAATTGGGTGGATTGCCCAAGGAAGAAAAACCCGCGGCAGGCAAGGCGATCAACCTCGCGAAGGTGGAACTGGAATCCGGACTTGCAGAGCGCCGGGCGGAACTCGAACTAAAAGCTGCATTGCCCAGCGAACCGACCGATTTCACCCTTCCTGGACGGCGCCGTTCTTTGGGGAAATTGCACCCGCTGACACAAGTCACCGAAGACATCGTTCGCAGCTTCCGCAAAATAGGATTTGCCGTCGCGGATGGGCCTGAAGTCGAGGATGAATATCACTGTTTCGATGCGCTGAACACGCCTGCCGACCACCCGGCGCGCGATACCCAGGACACATTTTACGTGGGGACTCCCGAAGACGCACGGCCGACACCCGGCTCGCGCCCTTCCCAACTCCTCCTGCGCACGCACACGAGCTCAGTTCAAATCCGCGTCATGGAAAAGCAGCCGCCGCCTGTGCGCATCATCGTGCCGGGGCGGGTTTACCGGCGCGACAACGCGGACGCCACGCACAACCCCACATTCCAACAGGTGGAAGGACTGTACGTGGATCGGGGCGTTACTGCCGGTGATCTCAAGGGCACGGTCGAATTTGTTTTCAAGGAACTGATGGGCTCGGACGTCCGCATCCGGTTTCGTCCGCATTATTTCAGCTACACCGAACCGAGCTTTGAAATCGATTTCACAAGTTCGCTGGTCAAGAAGATGGGCAAGGATTGGCTGGAGATAGCGGGATGCGGGATGGTGCATCCGAAGGTGTTCGAAACCGTCGGGTATGACCCCGAGGTCTGGACCGGCTGGGCCTTTGGTTTCGGCATCGAACGCATAGCCATGATTCGTTACGGCATCCATGATATCCGGTTGTTCTACGAAAACGATGTGCGCTTTCTAAAGCAATTCTGAGGGAAGTAGTAACCACGGATGAACACGGATAACTTCCTCGAGTCAGTGAGTCAGTGAATCAGTGAGTCAATGAATGAGAGAGGGTTGTCAGTGTTTCATTCTCTGACTCACTGACTCATTGACTCGCTGACTCAATAGGGGAAGGCAGGCTGCGCTGCGCGCACCCGGACGGCACACAGTGCGCCCCTGCCAAAAATCCGTGTCCATCCGTAGTTAAAGAGAATCCGCCTGCAAATCCTGGATGTTTGATGTAATTTGCAACGTCGCGCGTCCAATGACGCCGCTATCGTGCAAACCCTCCCGTTCCATCCCGCAGTCGCCAGGTGGTTTGAGCAAACTTTCGGCTCACCCACCCAGCCGCAATCTCTGGGCTGGCCCGCCATCCTCTCCGGCCGTCATGTCCTGATTTCCGCGCCAACCGGTTCCGGAAAAACCCTGGCGGCTTTCATGGCCTCCCTGGATGCTCTCTTTCGGGAAGCCATCACCAGCCCTTTGCCTGATGAAACCCGGGTGCTTTACATCTCGCCGTTAAAAGCTTTGAGCAATGATATCCGGAAAAATCTCCAGGAACCGCTCGATGGCATACGGGCGCTGCTGCCCCACTCGGAATCGGGCGGGGCCATCATCCGCGCCGAGGTCCGCACCGGCGATACGTCGGCCTCTCAAAGACAAGCCCTCATCAGAAAACCACCTCACCTCCTTGTCACAACGCCGGAATCCTTTTACCTGCTGCTCACCTCCGATTCGGGCCGGCGAATGCTGCGGACCGTTCGAACCCTTATCCTGGACGAAATCCATGCAGTGGCGGACGACCGGCGCGGCTCGCATCTCGCGCTGAGCGTGGAACGCCTGGCGGCGCTGATCCCGGGCGCCTCCCGGCTGCAACGAATCGGATTGTCCGCCACACAAAAGCCGATCGAAGAGGTGGCCCGCTTCCTGGTCGGCACCCGGTTCGTGGACAACGCAGGGCGCCCGGATTGCACCATCGTGAACGTCGGCCATGTCCGGCAAATGGACCTCGGGATTGAACTGCCAAAATCCGCGCTGGAAGCCGTCATGTCCAACGAAGTTTGGGAAGAGGTCCACCACCGGCTTGCGGAGTTAATCCGGGCGCATCGGACCACAATTATCTTCGTCAACACCCGGAGGATGGCGGAACGGCTTACACATCACCTCACCAAGGTGCTTGGAACAAATGCAGTCGCTTCTCATCACGGCAGTCTCTCGGCAGCCTTGCGGTTGGACGCGGAAGACCGGCTGAAACGCGGGGAACTGAAAGCGCTCGTCGCCACGGCCTCGCTCGAACTCGGACTCGACATCGGTTCGGTGGACCTGGTCTGCCAAATCGGTTCGACCCGTTCCATAGCTACTCTCCTGCAGCGCATCGGTCGCGCAGGCCACAAGCAGGGCCAGGTCGCCAAAGGCCGCTTGTTCCCCTTGAGCCGCGATGAGTTGGTGGAATGCTGGGCGTTGCTCGAACGTGTTCGCGCAGGGGAGTTGGACAGCCTGGTGATCCCGGAAAAACCGCTGGACGTCCTGGCCCAGCAAATCGTCGCCGCCGCCGGTTGCGAGGACTGGAACGAAAACAAACTGTTCGAGCTCGCCCAATCGGCGTGGCCGTATCGCGACTTATCAAAAGCGGAATTTCGGGACGTAATCAAAATGCTGGCCGAAGGATTCAGCACCCGGCGTGGCCGGCGCGCCGCCTTGATCCATCACGATGCCATCAACCACCGGATCCGCGGACGGCGAGGATCGCGCCTGCTCGCCCTGACCTCCGGAGGCGCCATTGCGGATAACGGCGATTACCGGGTGTTGCTTGAACCTTCGGAAACTTTCATCGGCACCGTAAACGAGGATTTCGCCGTGGAAAGCATGGCTGGCGAAATCTTTCAACTGGGAAACGCATCCTGGCGCATTCTCCGGATTAATTCCGGATCGATCCGGGTGGAGGATGCCAAAGGCCAGCCCCCTGGAATCCCGTTCTGGCTCGGAGAAGCTCCAGCCCGCACTGCCGAACTGTCCCGCGCCGTCAGCGATCTGCGCGTCCAGATGGATTCTGTTCTCGCAGCCGGCGACAATCCCGCCCAATGGCTGACTAACAACGCCAATGGGAAAGCTGCTTCCGCTGTCCCGGCCATCGCCGCACAACAACTCGCCGAATACTTCAGCGCCATCCACCGTATCCTGGGCGTGATTCCATCGCAGAAAACTCTCGTCATGGAACGGTTTTTTGATGAATCCGGCGGCATGCAACTGGTCCTGCATTCAAGCTACGGAAGCCGGGTGAACCGGGCGTGGGGTCTGGCGCTTCGGAAGCGATTCTGCCGGAAATTCAATTTCGAGCTGCAGGCGGCGGCGACCGAGGATGCGATCGTTCTCTCGCTTGGGACCCAGCATTCCTTCCCGCTGGAGGAAGTGTTCCATTATTTGCATTCCAGGACTGTGCGTGGATTGCTCGAGCAAGCCCTGCTGGATGCGCCGATGTTCGCGATCCGATGGCGCTGGAATGCAAGCCGCTCGCTCGCAGTCCCACGCCAGCGCGGCGGAAAGAAGTCCCCTGCCCCGCTGCAGCGGATGGATGCGGAAAACCTGCTGGCGGCCGTCTTTCCTGACCAGCTTGCATGCCTGGAAAATATCACCGGCGACCGGGAGATTCCAACCCACCCTCTTGTGCGGCAAACGATGAAAGATTGCCTGACCGAGGCCATGGATATTGAAGGGCTGGAGGAGGTGTTGAGGAACATCGAGCGGGGCGATATCCGTTGCATTGCCAGGGATCTTCCGGAACCGTCGCCACTGGCCCATGAAATTCTGAACGCCCGGCCGTATGCGTTTCTGGACAACGCGCCACTGGAGGAGCGGCGGACGCGGGCGGTGTACACCCGACGCGCGCTGGAGCCGCAGGCCCGGGACAGCCTGGGATTGCTGGATGCCGCCGCCATCCAGCAAGTGCAGGCGCAGGCCTGGCCGGAGGCGCGAAATGCCGACGAACTTCACGACGCGCTGCTTCTGCTCGGTGCAATGACTATCGAGGAAATCAGGCGTTGCGGCGCAGCAGAGCCGGAGGCCGCAGCGGGAGGACCGGGTGAATGGCTCGATGAACTCACCCGGCAACACCGGGTGGCGCAATTCATTCTTCCCACGAAAACTCTGTGGGCCGCGGCCGAACGCCTGCCGTTGATTTGGAGTGTTTATGGAAACGGCTCTGATTCGCTTAAGCCGACGATGGACAGACACGAGGCCATTCGCGAGTTGGTGCGTGGAAGACTCGAAGCCTCAGGACCGATTACGGCGGACGCGCTCGCCCAAATGCTGGCCCTGGCGCGCACTGACATTGATACCGCGCTGCTCGCACTCGAATCCGAAGGGTTCGTATTGCGGGGACATTTTCATCCCGGCACAACCATCCAGGAATGGTGCGACCGCCGGCTGCTGGCGCGAATCCATCGGCTCACGATTGACAGGTTGCGCGCTGAAATTCAGCCGGTCACGCCGGCGGACTTCTATCGATTCCTGTTTTCATGGCAGCGGGCCGACTCCGAACACCGCGCCCAGGGGCCGGAAGGGTTGCGATCGGTGCTCGAGCTCCTGGACGGATGCGAACTGCCGCTGGCGGCGTGGGAGCCTGAAGTGCTGAGCACTCGGGTCGCAGAATACGAACCGGGTTGGCTGGATCGACTTTGCTTTTCCGGAGAAATCGGCTGGGGCCGGCTGACAACCCCTCAGAACGGAAATTCCCGTCCCTTTGCCCCGTTGCGCACCAGCCCCATCGCGCTGTTTCATCGCGAAAACATGTCCCATTGGCTCAGGCTTGCGCCTTCAGGATTTCCCGAAGAATTGTCTTCAGATACCGTGTGCGTGGCGGATGCCCTGGAAGAGCGGGGCGCGATGTTCTTCGGCGAAATCGTTCGGCAAACCGGTTTGCTGCCCAGCCGCGTGGAACAGGTCCTGGCGGAAATGGCTGCGCGGGGCCTGGTGACGGCGGATGGTTTTGATGGACTCCGGGCGTTGCTCGTTCCATCCCACAAAAGACCGTCGCTCAATCGCCAGGAAGTTCACCGCCGCCGCAAACCGCATCTGGCAAGTGTTGAATTCGCCGGCCGTTGGTCGTTGCTCAGGAGCCGCAATCACATGAACGGTGCAGCCCCGAAGCCGAGCCCGAACGCCCAGCCCAGCGTGGCTGCGACCAACCCGAAGGACGATGCCGTCGAAACATTCGCCAGGGCCTTTCTCCGCCGCTATGGCATTGTCTTCCGGCGATTGCTCGAGCGCGAAGTTCCCGCCGTTTCGTGGTACGAACTGGGACGGGTATTCAGGCGCTGGGAAGCTCGAGGTGAAATCCGCGGCGGCCATTTCGTGTCTGGAGTTGGCGGCGAGCAGTTTGCCTTGCCAGAAGCCATTGGACTCGTTCGATCCGCCCGAACAACTCCCCGGAAAGGCGAGTTGATCGTCCTCAGCGCCGCAGATCCACTCAATCTTGCCGGCATCCTGACACCGGGCGGAAGAATTCCCGCGCTTCCGTCCAATCGCATTCTCTTCCGTGATGGTTTGCCAGTCGCCGCACTGGAATCAGGAAAGATCCGCAGACTCGCGGATGCTCCCGAAATATCAGATTCCGTTCTGGAACGGTCCTTGAAAGTGGGCGCAATCTCACTTCCGCTGCGTCCGTACTATCGATAGTGCCGCAGCGACTGGATGCAACCGCATGCCCCAGCGCGGCAAGGCCGCAACCACGGTCAGAAGCAACCCTCACCCTAACCCTCTCCCATCCGATGGGAGAGGGAACAGGAGGCAACACTTTGGATTTAATGGCGCTATGGTTTGCAATCGACGCGTCGGACAATTTCTCCCTCTCCCATCGGATGGGAGAGGGCCGGGGTGAGGGCGCGTTTTAAACCTTTGTCAGGAATGCGCGAACTTTCAACATTGTAGTACGGAATGATGCAGCGTCTGCATTGACGGCTTTGGCTTCCCCGTTTACCGTGGCCGCTTTAATGAAGGTCACGCTGAATTGGCTTAAGCAATATGTGGATTTTGATTGGTCGTCCGAGGTCCTGGCGGAACGGCTCACGATGCTCGGACTCGAGGTCGAAAGCGTTCACAAGATCGCGGGTGATTTCGAAGGAATTGTCATTGCACAGATTCTGAGCAAGGACAAGATGCCGGGCTCGGACAAGCTGACAGCCTGCCGCGTCAACGACGGCCGCGGCGAACGCACGATCATTTGCGGGGCTCAGAATCACAACGTTGGAGACAAAGTCCCGATGATCCTGCCCAACTTTTCCCTGCCGCTCAAACCAGGCGAGAAAGAACCCTTCGTGATCAAGGAGCGAAAGGTGTTCGGAATCACGAGCCAGGGAATGATGTGTTCCCCACAGGAACTCGGGTTGCCCGATGCGGTGGACGGCCTGCTTATTCTCCCCAAAGACGCACCTGTGGGCCAGCCCTTCGCCCAATTCCGGGGCCGCGCTTCGGGCGATGTCGTGTACGATCTGGAAGTGACGCCCAACCGGCCGGATTGGAACAGCGTCATCGGGATCGCGCGCGAAATCGCGGCCCTCACGGGGAACGCGTTAAAAATGCCGGAGCTGAAAGCGGGTAATGCCGCGGGTGAGCCCGCAGATCAACTGGTGGGCGTGCGCATTGAAGATCCGGAACTCTGCCCTCGTTATACAGCGCGGGTGATTCGCGGGCTCAAAATTGGCGCCAGTCCTGACTGGCTACGATCCATCCTGGAACGCGTCGGGGTGCGAAGCATCAACAATGTCGTGGACGCCACGAACTACGTCATGCTCGAAATCGGGCAGCCATTGCACGCCTTTGATTATCACCTCGTGTCGACCGGAAATGGGCGGGAGCAAAAGCCAACCATTATTGTGCGCCGTGCCGCCGATGGAGAAAAATTCGTCACGCTCGACGGACAGGAGCGGCTGCTCGCCGCCGACATGCTGCTGATTGCAGATGAACAGAAGGCGATCGCCCTTGCAGGAATCATGGGCGGACAGAATTCTGAAATCCAGCCGGGCACAGTCGATGTGCTCCTGGAGAGCGCCTGCTTTCAGGCTTCGAATATCCGCCGCACGTCCAAAACGCTGTCACTGCGGACTGATGCCAGTTATCGGTTTGAGCGCGGTTCAGACGTGGGGATCTGCGACTGGGCAAGCCAGCGTTGCGCTGACTTGATCCTTGCGATGGCTGGCGGCAGCCTGGCCAAAGGCGTTGTTGATGGGTATCCGAAGCCGGTGCCGCCCCGGCGAATCACGCTGCGCCACAAAAAGGTCAATGAGTTGCTCGGAATCCAACTGCGGCCCGAGGAATCCGGGTTTTACCTGGGCCAGCTCGGTTTAAAGGCCGTCGATCGAAAGCCACGGCCCGTGGACCTGGACAACGTTTCGCCCGAGCCGGTCACGTTCCAAATCCCCAGCTTCAGGATCGATTTGAAGCGCGAAGTCGATTTGATCGAGGAGATCGGGCGGCTGCATGGCGTAGAAGAAATCCCTGCCAAGCCTCCGCGAGGAGCCATTGGCGCCAATCCGTTTGATGCCGTCCACGATACCATTGCCGAGGCGCGAAGAGTTCTATGCGGTCTCGGCCTGAATGAAGCCCAGGGACAAACGCTGGTGTCCAGTGAAGATTGCCGATTCTCGGGCGCGGCTACGGTGCCGCTGGTAAATCCATTAAGCGCAGACATGGATGTGCTGCGTCCCAGTTTGTTGCCGGGGTTGCTGCGCATCCTGCGGCATAATATCAGCCGCAAAAATGACGATTTGGCCTTGTTTGAAATCGGCCGGGTGTTTTTCCCCGCATCAACGGGTGAGGGAGAGGCTGAGGGGAACGCCGCGCGGGGGCCGATGGAACAGCGGCGGCTTGGGATAGCGCTGACTGGTGGGCGCAACCGGCTGTTCTGGAGCGGCGCTGAGCGTGACGCGAAGCTGGACGCCTATGATTTGAAGGGATTGCTGGAGGAGTTTTCAGAACAGTTCGGGCTCCGCGGACTGGTGTATACCCGCAGGCCCGAAAGCACTTCGCTCTTTTTGGAGTCCGCCACGATCCAACTTGGCAGACAGCAAGTCGGTGAGTTCGGCCAATTGCTTCCGACATTGGCCAAACGATACGATTTACGGGACGCGGTGCTCCTGGCGGAACTGGATTTCGATTTGATCCTGTCGCGGCGCAGCACGGCAAAGAATTACAAGCCACTTCCCGCCTTTCCCGCGGTGCGGTGGGACGTGGCGATGATAGTGGCTGAATCGACGACCCACGATGCAGTGCTCCAGGCGGTCAAACAGGCCAAAGCGGTCAACCTGGAATCGGTGGAGCTGTTCGACGTTTTCCGGGGGAAGAATGTTCCGGCCAACAGCAAGAGCATGGCTTATGCATTCACGTACCGGCACCCGGAACGCACCCTGACCGACGCGGAGGTCAATGCCGCGCATGAGAAAATCGTTCTTCAATTAAAGACTTCCTTGCAGGCAATCATTCGAGAGTGAATCCACCCTGCTAATTTGCACATGATGGCCCAAAGCGGACGCGCTAGCGCATGGAGTGCGTCCGGTTTACCGGCGCTCTGGATTGGGACCGCTCGCAGCAAGGTCTTGCACGAAGGGGCATCAAACCCAGAGCGGCGCTGAAGCGCACGCACTCCATGTGCTGGCGCATCTGTCAACCATCCCAGGGCCAAGGCGGACGTTCACCCTCCCACGCGCCCGACTCAGTTCAGCGCCATTGCAAGGTTTACCTCGCTGCGCCCGAGACGGGCGCACTCCGACTTTCCGCCTTGGAAGTTGGATGTGGGATGTTGGTTTGTTGGATGTTCAGCTCTGAAAATCAAACCAGGTGCTTATACTGCTTCGCCTCAGTCAGCCGCTTCACCAGTTCCTTCACTTTCTGCGCCTGGCTTTTGTGCGCCAGCAGGACGGCATCATCAGTCTGGACCAGGATCGAATCACGGAGCCCTACGACGGCGATGGGAGTGCGGCGCCCTTTCGTGCGGGCGTCGTAAATAATATTCCGGGCGGCATCCACATGAATGAAATCCGCCAGGGCACAGTTGCCCTCCGGGTCAGCCTTCAAATGCCGGCCCAGCGCCGTCCACGATCCCAGATCATCCCATTCAAACGCGCCGTCGGCCACAATCACGTTCTGAGCGTGTTCCATCAGCGCGTAATCGATCGAAATCCTGCCGATTGACGGATACTCTTTCGCGAGCGTTTTCTTCAACTTCGCCGGATGCCCCGCCACTTTGAACCATCGCTGGCAGGCCTCGTACATTTCGGGTCGATGTTTTTGCAACCCTTCTGTGATTGTGACAAACGACCAGATGAACATGCCTGCGTTCCAGCGGTATTGGCCGCTGTTAACATACTCGAGCGCCTGGTCGTATTGCGGCTTTTCCACAAACTGCTCCGCGCGATAAAATGTCGTCTTGTACCCTTTGACTCCTTTCGGAGCGGGCAGCGGCTCTCCAACCCGAATGTAACCATACCCGGTCGCCGGTTCGGCCGGCCTGATTCCAATTGTGAGTATCGCCTGGCCTCGCCCCGCCAGGTCGAACGCGTCTGACAATACCTGCTGAAATTTTTTCTCCTCGTGAATTACGTGGTCAGCGGGCAACACAGCCATGACCCCGGTGGTGGAGCGGGCGCCTACCAGGGCTGCGCCCAGGGTGACGGCGGCGCAGGTATCGCGACCGACAGGCTCGGCGACAATGTTTTCGGGGGGGAGTTTTGGCGCCTGCCGGCGCACTTCAGGCGCCTGGGCCTCGTTCGTGATGACCAGGATGTTTTTGGGGGATACGAGGGGAAGGACTCGATCGATTGCCTGCTGCAGGAACGATCGATTGCCGAGCAGGGGAATGAGTTGCTTGGGCCTGTGCTCGCGGCTGAGAGGCCAGAACCGTTCACCGCGGCCCCCTGCCATAATCACCACGAACCGGTCATCCTTTCCTGCGCGCCTCTTCATTGCGCAGATTGAACACTGAGGAGACCGCGAAGGCAAAACCTGATTTTTTGAAGGAAACAAAAAAACCCGCCCTTCATCGAAGGGCGGGTTGCGACAAACTTACAAACTTAGTTCAGCTTAGCTGCGGCGGCGGAGAGCCAGGAGCGCAGCGACACCGAGACCGGCCAGCGCGATTGTGCTGGGTTCGGGGGTGATCGAAATGTTGTCAATGTAGTAATTGACCTGGTTGAGCGCATCGGAATTGGATCCGGCGAGGAGCTGGAACCATGAGTCACCAGCATCCCAGCCCAATTGCGCGAAGCTAAGCGAGATGTGCCAGGTTTGATTGATGTTACTGATGCCGTCATAGCTCGAGCTCACGACGTCATTCTGTGACCAGCCATGGGCGCCATCGCTGTTGCCAATGACGTGGAACTGCAGGTACTGGGAAGCGGTATTGTTCCAGAACAGGATGCTGCTGTTGTTCACGATGATGTCCAAGGAGACTTGACCACCGCCAGATTGGGCCATTCCGGCCATAACTGTCTGGGAGGGCCAAGCGAACTCAAATTGGGGGCCGTTGACCCAGCCGCCGCCTGTCTGGGTCGCCTGCCAAGCTTGCATGTCGCTGGAGTAAGCATAGCTGCCGCTGTCGAACTTGGCAC
>DASRKU010000085.1:0-15653 GCA_035648815.1 Verrucomicrobiia bacterium
GCCGTAATTGACGATGCCTATCCCAATGCTAAAGCTGGGGTCAGTCATAATAAGATTGCTTGTAAAAGAACTCAGAGGAATCGAAATGTGGGTGAATCCCGAATTAGCAGCCGGAGCCTGAGCCGCAGTCACGAAGTCATAGATGGCATGATCGCCATTGAATATCCAACTGCTGGGCCCAAAGACACTAATTTCCAATCCTCCATAGCCGAATGCCAAATTAACGCCATTGACTGCAAGATCGAATGACAGGGTGTAGTCGGCTTTGTTCGCGCTGGTGTTGCCGCTGGCGGCATATTCCAGAGTGGCCGTCTGATCGTTCAGGGTGGTGCCGTTGTAGGCGTCGAACGAAAAGCTCATTGCATTGCCGGCGCCGGAAGGCACGACGTAGTTTAAGGGGTAGGCAGGGAAATTGGGATCATTTATGAAATCCGTCGTGTGCGCGCCATACGGCCCCTGTGCAATGGAATCGAAGTTCTGTGACCAGACGACGACTTGCGCGTTTGTGACGGTTGCCAGGCCACCCAGCATGGCGACCAACGATGGAATTAGGATTTTTCTTCTCATATGACTGTTTGTTTTTTTGGGGTGTTTACGAAATGATTAGTGAGACAGACTCTACCTGAGTTTAAGAATTCGTAAATGAGTACAGACGCCGATGGCATGAGTACTGGTACTCATGCGAATCCTCTTGTGTGACCTTGACCGACCGATATCCTGCTGCGTCGGCTCAGATGATTGATGTGATCGTATGTTAGAGTGCTGCGCGGATGATCGGACCTTCCGGGTCGCGCAGGGATCGCTCGCCGAAATACAGCGATGGTCCGTATTTATCCCGCTCCTGGTTGCGGCAGCCGCATCCTCGGCGTTCGGAGCCGGCGACCTTTCAGGCCACTCCAGTCCCCCCCCGAACCTGCGAAGCTCCCTCTGCGTCACCAACGCCGCACAGTTTCGGACTCTCTCAGGTGAGGACTATGTCGCCGGGTGCAATTTCCAATTGGGGGGTGTCATTACGCTGGTTGACACAAACCGCGATCTGATCGTATTGCAGGATGCCAGTGGGGCCGTGGCCGTTCATTTCCGCTTTGAGAAGCTGGATCTTCAGGTCGGACAACTTGCAAGCCTGGACGGCACCGACTGCTGCCCGTATTTCGTCAGCTTCCCGGACTATCCTTACCGCCCGTCCGGTCGGGGTGTGCCCACTTCATTCGAGGCTCCGAGTAATTGGGGTCAATATTACCTGACTCGCATGCGCGGCTGGCTGCACCCACCTGTAACGGGACAATACAGTTTTTGGATCGCCAGCGACAATTCCTCCGAGCTGTGGATGAGCCCGAATGCGGATCCTTCCAAGGCCAGAAAAATCGCCTTTCTCCTGCGCTTCGAATGGGTGAACCAGCGTGAATGGTCACGATTTCCATCTCAGCATTCAGACACGATGCTGCTGAAGGCGGGCGAGGCTTATTATATCGAGGCGCTGCAGGAGCAAAAGAACCTCGCGGACCACCTCTCGGTTGCCTGGCAGGGTCCGGGACTGGAGAGATCGGTGATCAACGGCCGTTATCTCACACCCTGGAACGACGGCCGGGTGGCGGCGGGAACGACCAACGGAATTTTGCGCGAATTTTGGACGAACTATTCGGCGGGTGATCTGACCGGACTGGGAGGAGCACGACCGTTCCTTTCGGCCATAACCGTTAAAAAAGTCCGGGCGAGTATGCATGGACCGAGCCCCTTTCCGAAACCTGCCCGCTTCCCGCTCGATCGGCCGTTGCGGCGGGAGGACAACTATCGCTGGGTGGAGGCCGAGGGAATGGTGGAATTTAGCGCGCGAGCGGAAGGAGATACGGCCTTCCTGGATCTATCTGACGGCCAGTCGTTGATCCAGGTGCGCGTGCCGCATTGCAGCCCGGAGATATCGAAACATATCCGCAACCTCCGGATCCGGGTGCAGGGAGTGTGTGAAGGAGTATATGATGCGAAAGGAACCTTTGTGCCGGGGATAATCTGGAGTCCGAACGAAGACTGCCTTACCGTCGTCGAATCCGCAACGAACACCGCCACATCGATTGCTGCTCCGTCTGTCACGTCGACAGCGACGACGAACCGATCCTGGCAGGGATTCTATGGAACCCGCTGTGTGGTGACTTTCAACGACCAGGTCCTGGGAAACGATTTTATCTTCGTTCAAGAAGATTCAGTGACCATGATGGTGAACCTCGATCAGCCAGGCTTTAAGGACCACTTCAAGGTAGGGCATTGGGTGGAAATTGCCGGCGATTTACAGCCGGGGAAATATCTTCCGGTGATCCGGCCTTTGGTCGTTACCGAACTGGGTTCTCACTCCCTGCCATTGCCGAGCGCTCACCCGCTCAACTTGCCGGTCGCCGAAAGCGAGGAGGGCAGATGGAGCGAACTGGAAGGCGTGGTGCACACAGCAAACACCAACGGCACACTATCCGTTGTGGGGAAAGATTGGCACGCCTATTTCTGGATCGGCCAGGTTTCCTCCAATCGCCTCTCGCGTTATGTGGATGCAACCCTCCGTGCCCGCGGCACGCTGTTGCTGTCGATGTTGGATGCGCCAGTCCTGCTCATTCCGTCGCGCGAATATCTTTCGGTGGAAGAGGACGCGCCAAACGACCCGTTCGGCAGACCTCGGCGTTCGATTGCCGATGTTCTCTCTCAAGCTGCGGAGATTCCGTTGCCTCATCGGGTCCGCGTCGCGGGCGTGGTGACCTACCGCGACGCTCAATCCTTCATTGTTCAGGACTCCTCGGGTGGCATCCGTGTGCGCCCCGCCGATTCACCCGGGCTGGACGTGGGCAACACGGTTGAAGTGGCGGCGTTTCCGACGTCGCAGGGTTTCGGACGACACCTGGTGGAAGCAATCACTCGCCGAACCAGGTCCAGCGAGCAAGTCAGGTCAACAGTTCTGGACCTGCAACAGGCGGCGTTGTCGAAACAGAACGGCATGTTGGTCCAGGTGGTGGCCACCGTGCTGGGAGAATCAACAAATGCCGTGGGCCAAGCGCTGGAACTGCAGCAGGAAAAGCGGGTGTTCGCCGCGACTCTTGCAGTGGGTCTCGGGAATTTGCCGCAGATCGCCCCCGGCAGCCGGCTCTCCGTGACCGGCATCCTCGACAATGAAACGACTCCAGCATCCAATTTCGGCGACAAGCCGGCCGGGCCTCCATTGCTTGCTTCACTCAACATTCTGTTGCGCAGTCCACACGACATCGCAGTGCTCAGCGGCCCTCCGTGGTGGACGTGGAAACGCATTGCCACGCTGGTCGGAACCCTGCTGACCGTGCTGATGGTGGCGTTGTTATGGGTTCACCTCTTGCGGCGCCGATTGGCGCGGCAGAAAAACGTGCAACTGGCGTTCTCGCGGAAAGTTCTGGAGCGGCTGGAGGAGGAAAGGCAGCGGATCGCAGCCAACCTGCACGACAGCCTGGGTCAAATGCTGCTCGTCATCAACAGCCAGGCCATTTGGGCCAGTCAGGGGGCTCCGGAGGAACCGGGATGGCGGGAACATCTGGCCGAGATCGGCAGCGCCACATGCCAGGCCATCGAGGAGGTGCGGCGGATTACGCACGGTTTGCGGCCTTACCAGTTGGATCGGCTGGGACTCACCCTGGCCATTCGCGCACTCGTCGGCCGGGCTTCCGAAAACAACCCGGTTGTCTTCGCCAGCCGCGTGGAGGACATCGATAACTTGTTCGCCAAGGAGGATGAAATCCATGTCTATCGCATCGTGCAGGAAGTCGTCAGCAATATCATCCGACATTCCGGCGCAACCGAAGCTGCCGTGGTGATCAAGAAACGGCCAACTTCAATTTCACTCTCCATCCGGGACAATGGCAAAGGATTCGATGCGGCAAGATTATTCAACCAGCCGCATGAGGTTGGATATGGACTGAGCGGGATTGCCGAAAGAGTGCGTATCCTGGGTGGAACCCTGGCCATTGATTCACAACCCGGTGAGGGCACCAACGCGGCGGTCGAGATTCCACTGGCCGTTCACAAAAATGACACAAGAGTCAACAGTTCTAATCGTGGATGATCACCCGCTCCTGCGGCATGGGCTGAGAGACTTCATTCAGCGCAAATCGCGCTTTCGGATTGTTGGGGAGGGAGCCGACGGCGAAGAAGCGCTTCGGCTGCTGACCGAGCTGAAACCCAAAATGATCATCATCGATATTGACATGCCGCGCCTCAACGGCCTGGAAACGATCCGCGCACTGCGACAACTGCCATTCCCCGTCAGGGTCATCATCCTGACGATGTACAAGGAGGAGGACATGTTTAACGTCGCCATGGATCTGGGGGCAAAGGCGTACATCCTCAAAGAAAATGCCCCCAACGAAATTTTGGTCGCCCTCGACAAGGTCGATCGTGGAGAATCGTTTGTGAGCCCCCTGATGCAGGTTGCCGGACAACGCCGCGGGGATCGGGCACGGGAACTGTTGTCCACGAAACCCCAGATCGAAGCTTTGACCCCGGCCGAGCGCCGCATTCTCAAACTCATCGGCGAAGATTATACCAGCAAGGAGATCGCCGACCAGCTTGGGCTGAGCATCCGCACGGTGGACAATCACCGCTACCATATTTGTAACAAGCTGAATTTGCACGGGACGCACAGCCTCTTGAAGTTTGCCTTCGACAATAGCGAGTACCTTTAATCGAAGGCACTGGGAGTTGTTATGTTTCTGGCATGAGCATTCGCACTCCTATTGAATGCGACGCCCCTTTTTCAGATGTCAATCGCACTTCCTTGGAAAGCCGATCAAGCGCAGCGAACCGGGCAGCGAACGGGGAAAAGGATTGCGCACTTTGCCAACCGAGGATTTACTCCGCACACCTGCAATACCATGAAAGTCCAATTCATACTCCTGGGCCTCGCGGCATTGCCGCTGGCCATCCTGGCCGCTGATGCCACCGGCACGGGGAAAGCCGAATTCGACAGCAAGGTCTCGACCAACGCGAAGGAGGAACTCGTGGCAAAAGGCGAGCCCGCCGCGACCGCCGAACCAACGACCGTGCCGGAACCACGGGGGAGCGGGCGCCGGGGAGACCGGCCCATCGTGCTTGGCCCGCACGACAAACCGGCCTTCCCGCCCGCGCCGCAAGGCTTCGATAAACCACGCAAAGGCGTCGCCCAGGGCAAGATCGAGGCCGTGGATTACGATTCATCGACGGTCGGCACCCGACGCAAAGCGCTCGTCTACACTCCGCCCGGCTATTCGGCCAATGCGAAGTATCCCGTGCTTTACCTGCTCCACGGCATCGGTGGCGATGAAGAGGAATGGCACCGTGGCGGTCATCCGCATGTCATTCTCGATAATCTGATCGCCGATAAGAAAGCCGTGCCCATGATCGTCGTCATGCCCAATGGCCGCGCGCAGCCAAACGACCGTGCCGAGGGCAACGTGTTCGCCTCCGCGCCAGCCTTTGAAAAGTTCGAGCGGGATTTGCTCAAGGACCTCATCCCGTTCATCGAATCGAAGTACTCGACGATGACCAACCGCGAAAACCGCGCGCTGGCCGGGCTCTCAATGGGCGGCGGGCAGTCGCTAAACTTCGGCCTGGCACATCTCGACACATTCGCCTGGATCGGGGCTTTTTCCGCGGCCCCAAACACCAAGCCGCCCGAGCAACTAGCTCCGGATCCGGCAAAGGCCGCCGCGATGCTGAAGCTCCTCTGGATTTCCTGCGGCGACCGCGACGGATTGATCTTCATCAGCCAGCGGACGCATGCTTTTCTGAAGGAAAAGAACGTGCCGCACATCTGGCACGTGGATTCCGGCGTTCATGACTTTGCCGTTTGGAAGAACGATTTGTATTTGTTTGCGCAACGGATCTTCCGGTGAAATCCCCATGAAAATCCCCTACTCCGTCCTCCTCCTGTCGGTTGCGCTTGCCGCTGCGACGCAAACCACGGCTTTGAGCGAACCCGTCACTGCAAGCATTGATGTCTCGAAGACCGGCCCGCCGATTTCGCCCTATGTTTATGGCCAGTTCCTCGAACACATCGGCAACCTCGTTTACACCAGTCTGTGGAGCGAGATGCTCGATGATCGCAAGTTCTATTACGCTGTTGCCCCCAAGCCTCCGGGCGACACCAACTCTGCCCAACGCGGATTGGATGGTTTCGGCGGAGGGCGCCGACGCGGCGTCGGCCCCGGGCGGTGGAATCCGATCGGCCCCGTTGACTCCGTCGTCATGGACACCAACCATCCGTTCGTTGGCGACCACACGCCCTTAATCAACCTTATGGGCTCCGAGCCTCGCGGGATCCGTCAGGCCGGCCTCAGTCTCAGCCAAGGGGCAACCTACAGCGGTCGTGCTCAATTGGCGGGCGACTCCACGGCGCAAGTCTCCGTCAGCATCGTCTGGGGCACGAATGCCGCCAGACGCCAAACGATTCACCTCAGAAAGTTGGGCAGGAACTACAAGAAATTCCCATTTTCCTTCAAAGCCGAAAACTCCGGGACCGCCCAATTCGAAATCATCGGCGCCGGACGCGGATCATTCCACGTCGGAGCGGTTTCCCTCATGCCGGCTGAACAGATCAACGGCTTCCGGCCCGAAGCGATTGCCGCACTCAAGAGCCTGCATTCCGGAGTTTACCGTTTCCCCGGCGGCAATTTCGTATCCGATCATGAATGGCGCGATGCCATCGGCGACCCCGACAAACGCCCGCCGACTTGGGACCCCGTCTGGCGTGCCGTTCAACCCAACGACATCGGCACCGATGAATTTCTGACCCTGTGCAAGCTCCTCGATGTGGAACCGTATATCACCGTCAATGCCGGTTTCGGCGACGCGTGGTCTGCGGCGCAATGCGTCGAATACGCCAACGGCCCGGTCTCGACAGCGATGGGCAAACTGCGCGCCGCGAATGGCCATCCCGAGCCTTACCACATCAAGTTCTGGGGCATCGGCAACGAAGCCTGGGGCGACTGGCAGTTTGGCGCCATGTCGCTCAACCAGTTCGTGCACAAGCATAACCTTTTCGCCAGGGCCATGAAGAAGGTGGACCCGAGCATCCAACTGATCGCCAGCGGCGCCATGCCGGACACCATGACTGGCTCGAAACAATCGCTCCGCTTTGGCACCAATCTCGTTCCGACCTATTTCTCACCTGCCGATTGGACCGGGGGCCTGCTCTCCAATTGTTTCGATAACATTGATCTCATCAGCGAGCACTTCTACAACTACGGCAACACTCACTTCAACGTTGCCGAAGACCGCCAGGTGCCGAACGATCCCAACGAACCCGTCACCGACTGGATGCGTCGGCCCGCCAATCATATCCGGATCAAATACGAAGAGTACAAGGAATACGAAAGACTGCTGCCACAACTCGCCGCCCATCCCAAGCCCCTGAACATTGACGAATGGGCCTACTCCGGCAACGGCCGTTATCCCACCTACCCGTCCTACGCGTGGGTCTTCCACGAAATGTTCCGCCACCCTGGCGTCTTTCAAATGGCGGCTTACACGTTTGCGACCTCGCTGCTGGCCCGCGACGGAACGAATGTCTCGCTCAATGCCAACGGCCTTGTCTTCAAAATCTATCGCGACCACTTTGGGACCATCCCGGTCGAGGTTTCCGGCAATTCATCCCAGCCCAAACCCACTGATCCGCCGGGTGGGGAGCAACCCATGGTCAATGCCGGCAGCGATACCTTTCCCCTCGACGTTGCCGCCGCCTGGACCGATGATCGTCACTCTCTCACTGTGGCCGTCCTGAATCCCACCGATGTTGATCAACCCCTCAAGCTCAACATCACCGGCGCCGCCCTGTCCGGCAAAGGCACCTTGTGGCGTCTCGCGTCGATTGATAGCAATGGCCAAAACCCCGGCATCAGCAGTTCCCGAGTTGATTTCACGCCCGGCTCCCTCGTGCTTCCCCGCTTCAGCGTAAGCATCTACGAGTTGCCGGCGAGATTGTGAAATAACTTTGAACTTCTCGCGGGCTATCCCGCGGGGTCAAAAAATACGTCCGCATCGAACCCAGTGCGGGAAAGGTAATCTCCGTTTGAATGGACCCTCTGTCGTATTGCCACGCAACCCGTCCCCCTTCCTCATCAAGTCAATTATCCACCGCTGCACTCGGTCACGCTGCGGACCTCTCACTGTTTCTGCCATAATGAGTTTTTTGACCGTACGGGTTTCTTGAAAAATCTGGCACCCGGTTCGATCTGGACATATTATTTGACCCTACGGCTTCACGGTCTGGCATCGTACTTTTCCCTTTCGCTTTGTGGTCAACGTGGTAAAAGCACGCCATGAATACCGCTCGCGTCCTGCTCGCCGTGTGGGTCCTCTGCCGCGTCGCCGGCCTGGCGCTGGCCGAAGAGTCCGCGGACGAAATCCAGTGCCGGAAATCGGCCGCGTTCCTGACAGCGCCCGATGCCTCCGATTACCGGAAATACGCGCCGAGCCGCCAAATCAACATCCTGCACGTGGCGCTGGATGTCACTCCTGATTTCACCAATCGCACTGTCGCCGGGAAAACCGCGATCACCTTCAAACCGATCGCGAAACCGCTGGAGGAATTGAGCCTGGACGCCGTTGACCTGACGGTGAGCTCCGTGACCTCCAGCGAAGCGATCCTGGATTACCAGGTCACGGACGAGAAAATCATCATCACATTCGCCCAACCGGTTCCTGTGGACAAGGAGGCCTGGGTCACGATTGAACATCGCGCGGAGCCGACGGAGGGAATGTATTTCCGGACGCCGGAAATGGGCTACAAAGTCGGGGACACGCACTTGTTCACGCAAGGCGAGCCGGTCGAGGCCCGGCATTGGTATCCCTGCTTGGATTCGCCCAATGAAAAGTTCACCTCCGAAATCACCTGCCGCGTGCCCGCAGGAATGACCGTGCTGTCCAACGGACGGCTGGTTTCCGCGGAGAAAGACTCCGCAACCGGCCTTGTCGCCGTGAAATGGCTTCAGGACAAGCCGCATGCCAATTATCTGCTGTCGCTGGTGGCCGGCTATTTCAAGAAAGTGGAAGACAAGCACCGGGACATTCCGCTGGCGTTTTACACGCCCCCGTCCGAGATCGATGAAGCCACCAATTCATTCTGCGACACCAGGGACATCATGGCATTTTACGAGAATGAAATCGGCATTCCCTTTCCCTGGGCCAAGTATTACCAGGTGGCGGTCAACGATTTCGTCGCGGGCGGCATGGAAAACACGACGCTCACCACGCTCACGGACTACACGCTCTTCACCACCAACACGGAAAACATCCGTTCCAGCCAGAGCCTTGTCGCGCATGAAATGGCCCACCAATGGTTTGGTGACCTGGTCACCTGCAAAGACTGGAGCCACATCTGGTTGAACGAAGGGTTTGCCACCTATTACGCGCTTCTGTACGACGAGCACCGGAATGGCCGGAACTCCATGCTCTACGGCCTGTATCGCGACGCGCAGCAAGTCCTGTCAATGACCAACTCGTCGCGACCGATGGTGGACCGGAAGTACGACAACCCCATGGAGCTGTTCAGCTTTCTCGCCTACCAAAAGGGCAGCTGGGTGCTCCACATGCTGCGCGTGCAACTGGGCAAGGATCTGTACCGCCGCTGCATCCGGACCTACCTGGAACGGCACCAATTCGGATCGGTCGTCACCGAGGATCTGAACGCGGTGATCGAAGAGCTTTCCGGGCGTTCCTACGATCTGTTCTTCGACCAATGGGTCTATCACGGCGGCTGTCCCGACCTAGACGTAAGCTACAGTTGGGACGCGCGCAGCAAGCTGGCCAAAGTTTCCGTGCGTCAAACGCAAAGAATCAGCGACGACACCTTCCTCTTCAATTTACCGCTTTCCATCCGTTTCAAAACCAGATCAATCACCGTGGACAAACCGATCATCGTGAAGGAAAAATCGGAGGACTTTTACTTTGCGCTCGATGAGGCGCCCACGGCGGTGCGCATCGACCCCGAGTATGCGGTGCTGGCGAAGATCCATTTCATCCCTCCCACCCCAATGCTTTACGCGCAACTGGAGGATCAAACCGACTTCGTCGGCCGGCTGCTCGCCATCGAAACGCTGGCCACAAGAAAGGACAAGGAGACGGTGGAAAAGCTCAAGGGCGCGCTGAACCACGACACCTTTTACGGCGTGCGCATGGAGGCGGCGCAGGCGTTGAGAGACATTCACACTGATGACGCCCTCGATGCGCTGCTCGCATCCACCCAACAGCCCGACGCCCGCGTGCGCCGCCGGGTCTATGCCGGAATCGGCGGGTTTTACCGGGCGCGAAGCAGCGATGCGGAGCGCGGGATGCTCACCGTGGAAAAGAATCCCGACATCCAGGTCCTGGCGATCCGGGATTTGGGGACCTATGCCGGACCGGACAAGCGCGCGCTGTTGCTGCAGTATCTGAATTCCACCTCGTATCGCAACGGACTGGCCGAGGCCGCCATCCAAGGACTGAGAGCGCAGGATGATCTTTCCTCCATCGATCCGCTGCGCGACAACCTCAGGCAGCACGAGGCGGACTACACCAGCAACGGATTCGTCCAGGGATTGAGTGCGCTGGCTTACCTGGACCGCGATGAAAAGGACAAGACCGCGGTGCGCGAATTTCTTCTCGGCTATGTGAACCACCGGAAGGAGAGGGTTCGACTGGGGGCCATCAACGCTCTGGGCGCGCTGGCGGACCCGGTCGCTTTGCCGGCTCTTGAGAAATTTGCGCTGGCCCGCAGGACGAGCCCGGAACAACGCGCTGCTGCCAGTGCGATCCAGAACATCGAGAATTTCCGAAAGACCACGGAAGGACTGGCCGACTTGCGCAAGGAATTCCTGGATTTGCAGAAGGAAGACCAGGCTTTGCGCAAAGACTTCGACTCGCTGGAGAAAAAAGTCGATGCCAGGGCCTCCAAAGGATCCGGGGCAAAGAAATCGTCATCCGCGGTGAAGTCGCCGAGAAACTCCAGCTGATTAAGGCGGTTACCGGCGTGACGCTCCACAGCTACCGTTACGCTTGGGCGGAACGGGCTTTGAAGTGCGGCTACCCTCACAGACACCAATGTGTTCGCTCCCAGTCAATATTATCGTCTCGTGGTGGAGTAGGACATTCCGAGAGATTCTCATGACCTATTCCACTCCCTCGGCCCTGTGCCTTTGCTCGTGCAGTCAGAAAATCGATCTGTGCAGAAGCGGTGACGGATCGGCAGCAAGAGCGAATCCGACGGTGAATAAAGCATCTGTTGGGAAAGAACGCCGGACCATTCCACACGATTTTCTGAATAATAAGGGTGCGTGAGAGTCATCCAGGGCCACAGGGGTTCGATTTGGCCGGCGCCCCAGGCAAGCATCTTCTTCCATGGCATGAGGCACGGTGAACATTCGTGGTCAATTGGACAAGCCAAAGTGGTTTCTTGAAAAATCCGGCACCCGGTTCGATCCGGACATATTTTTTGACCCTACGGGCTTTGGACTGCAACCAGAATGCGTAATAACCGGACAAAAGGTTGAAATAAAGCGAATCAAGATACCACTGCGAAAACGAAGTTTCATGGAATTGTTCTTTGGTGCCCGCCAGTGCTGGCAGGTACAAGTTTGGGAATATGCAGAAGGATACGAGACGAAAAAACCAACTTGGTTTATCACCCTGCATCGTCATCCCCTCGAACTCCCAGTGGAAAAGATTCAGAAATTCCTCAATCTGCTCCAACACCGCTCGAATTTCTTCGAAGGTGACGACAGGCAGAATCGCACTACGCAAGGCCACCTTAAGATCGCAATGGGCGATTCGCTTGTGGCGATGCTTTCGAATCCTGGCAGCCGCCGCGAATATTTTTTCCAAGGCCGTCGTAACATCTTGGCCGAAGCTTGCATGGCCTGCGTTGGGAATCGCTGCAAGCAGCCCCCAAAGCGAAAGATTTGTCTGCCCAAGTGAGTTCTTGTCTGTAAGCCGAGCAATGGACAAAAACATCTCATCCTGAAGCATTGACTGGAACATCCCTATCACGATCCCGAGCCTTTCCCCCATCGCGTCTGTTAGCTCCTTCTTCTCCATGAAGAGGTGCGAATAGACCGCCCACGCCTGACGCAACTCGCTCGTTTCCCCCGCTAGATTGGGAAAGACCCCCCGAATGGCCGGAGGAAACTTAGAGTAGTCGCCTGTGATCGTCGCAGTTATTTCCGGCGGCTCGTTAGATCTGGGCTTCAAGTGTATTCCTCAAGTGTTCCCAATGCGCTGGAGGGAGGTTCTGGTTGGCGGGGCGGCGTGCAATTTCGAGTGTACTCTGCAAACACAGATAGTGCTTGAACAGCGTCGAACCGCTAGCGAATCCCCAGTCGTCCTCGAAGCTCTTCTTGAGGGAGGCAGCTTGCGATTCAAAAATCCGCTCAGCCGTCCTCACCAGAGCCCTGTCGGCACTGCAAAGAAGCCACAGACGATTGGCAGCGGACTGCTTTTTTACGTATTCAAGCCACTGCTGAACGAGAGTGATGTCCCAGCAGGCATTTCGAATTCCGGAAAGCCGCTTCGAGCGATCGACCGCGCCTACGTTCTTGATCATTTTACTCTCCCTGGACGGACTCAGGAAGAGATTGCCAAACAAAACGCCTGATACGCCAAAAAAATATTCTTCGTGCATCCAATCAAGATACTCAATCATCTTTTGAATCGGCTTCTTGCCGGTGCGTTCAAGTAGGGCCAGTTTCAGAACAAATGGAAGGCAAAAGTCGAATGGCCGAGGCCTCTGCTGGAAGTTCACTCCATGGGGTGGCTGTTGTATTTGCGCTGAGGAGCGCCATGGGCTGGGGATCGCTGACGAGGTGCCGAGGAACAGCGAATGCCAGATAGAACAGTCAAGGTTGTCTGCATATCTTAGAATGCTCACGTCTTGCCATGCGTGATCCGAATTGTTGGCGTCGGCATATTCGTAAACTGCCATGTTGGGCTCCAATCGTATGTGACTCAATATCGCGAAGCACATTATTGAAGACACCAATTTACGGCTCGCGTCTGGTATCGTACCTCCGGTAGCAATCTGCTTTATAAAAGAAAGTATTTGCCTGTCGATCAACATGAACGTTGTCGTATTGTGCACTGCCTGTTGTTTCAAATAAGTCGAAACAGCACAAACGACGTTGGGATTCTCGCTGAAGGCTGCGAGGAGCACGCCGCGCGAGGCCAGGTACCGCTCAATTGTGGACACCTGAGAGCCTGCAATCGGTAATTCGAATATGGTTAAGTCCATGGCGTATGCCCAACCATCAGCTCAGGCACAGCCGCTGGAAGCGAGCGTAGCCTGCAATGATGATATTCAAGTTTCAATAACTGGTCAACCGTCTGCCATGGCAGCGCCGAATCACGCTGGAAAGCCGCGATGGATTTTTGAAAGATCGCCGTCCCGGCGGTGCGTATGAATGGGTATGGACAAACACACAGAACTGGCCCGGCTGATCCGGAAGTGGCTGGATGTAGCCGAGGCGCGAGCGCCGGGCCAGGGAGAAGGCTTGGGAGGATTCGCGAACCTCGCGCCAAGCAGACCATCGGATTCAATGCGTCGGTGCGAAAAGGACTCTCGGATGCGAAGTTGAAATTCTTGGCGGACAACCAGGCGCTCACAGTGCAGATGATCAACAGCCTCCGTGACGCTGCACAGCATCACATTCTCGATATTTCCGAGCCGCATCTTTACATTCAAGCGCAAGCTGGCCTCAGCAGGGAGTCTCACGCCATCCGAGGTCCGCTCTGCTGTCTTCAAAAGCGGTTCACCGACCCCGCGCCACTGGCTCCAGACCTGAAACTGAAGCGTTATCGCGGGGTTCGGTGCATCCGGTTTGTTATGCACTGTGGTCACGGCTTCGGCTCCGCATATGCTGGCGCATGAAGAGGCGGACGCCCAGAATCTGAAATCCGTAAAATCTTGAAGCACATTGGTGGTATTCATGGAAATAACTTTGGGCCGCTCGCAGGCAAATCGGTCTGCGTCTTGGGGAAATTCTTTGCCGCTTCAGCAAAGAATGCGACCAGGCGCGGCGAGAAGTCCTCCAGCGTTGGATACTTATCGCGACGCGCCTCATACTCCCCCAGCAGGTTCGACATCTCCTGCATCCAGAGAAAACCGTTCCGTTGCTCGGCCTGAATGGCACGCCGGGCGGCCTCTTCCCCTTCATACTGGCGCTGGTAACGGACGACGCAGGCGCGCACCAGTGATTCGTTCAACAACGTCTGTCCGTTGGAATAGGCTTGGGAGCGCATCTGCTCGGCAACGTGCTCAAAGAGGGCATCGCCTGACCGCTGGAGTTCGGCCAGATGCCGCTCGATGAGTGGATTGACGTAGGAATGGCAAAACTCGTGGACGATAATGGGCAGCGTGTCGCGCTTAAATTCGGGCAAGCCATGCCCATCCGTCCGCCACACGCCCAGAACGCAATAGAGTTCTTCGCGGCCGTCCGCAGCCCGGAAGTGTGGGCCATAGCACCCACCACCATTGAGCAATTCCAGCGCAACGGTGAAGCTGGCTCGCGGCCGCTTGCCAAAATAGGCGTCGAACCATTCGAGGTGGGCCTCTTTCTCCATAAGTGTCTGCATCCGCGCCACTGTGGTCTGATAGAGCGGACGGTGCTGCTCGATGAACTCCTGGAAGGAACTGTCTTTGACAAACTGCTGCGCCGCCTCAAGGAAATGGTTCACATCGGGAGCCGTCCAGCGTCGATCCAGACCCTCGGGCCAGGGTTGGAGCGGGAGCCTGAGATTGATGTGTTCGGTATCGGGCAAATGGACCGCCATGCTCATGACGGCGTCATAGGAAACGCCGTGAGTACGGTGCAGTTCCTGGGCCAGCTTGACCACCGCATGTCCGCGAAACTTCCCAAACTGCTTCTCCGCGTCCCCAGCGTAGGATTGCACCCTTGCCGTGTTGTACTCCGGGTTGCCAGCCAGCCGAAAGATAAGGCTCAAGAGTTCCATGCGCGGATCGACTACCACCCGTAGCGAGTGCGCAGAGTCTAGGATGGCGTTACTGGTGAGCTCGGCAGCCAACAGGGTCGATTCAGACAATCCGGCTGCCACGATAATAGCGATGAAGAGATGCATTGAGTTCATAAGCCAGTCCTGCAAACATAACACGCAAGGCTTCAATAAGTTTCAACTTCCGCATAACGAAAAAACTCACACACGCCGGGGCGATGGCTTGCGATTGCCAACTGAGGCGCGATCCCGGCGTTGTGTGCAGTGACTGGTTCGACAATCAAAATGTCCATAACTCCAAAACCTCCGGACAAACTATGGCCTCAACTTCCAGCAGGGTCCCGCCTGACCGATACTCTGCGCACTCCGGTGCCTCGCAGCACCTTTCGCCTAACACTATGAAGTATTATATCTCCACCACAGAATTCAACTGCGGAATCGACCTCCACGCCCACCAAATGTACATCTGCCTGGTCGATCGCCAGGGCAAAAAACTCCTCCACACCAACATCCGCAACAACGACTTCGCCTTCTTCCTCAAACTCATCGAGCCCTACAAACATGACCTCACCGTCTGCTGCGAATGCATGTTCGGCTGGTATTGGCTGGCCGATGCCTGCCAGGACGCCGGTCTCACCTTCGTCCTGGCCCATGCCCTCTACCTCAAAGCCATCCACGGCGGCAAGAATAAGAACGAC
>DASRKU010000086.1:0-2713 GCA_035648815.1 Verrucomicrobiia bacterium
TCGCGTTCGCCTATGCTGTGGTGATAATCTCCGCGCCAGCACATGGAGTGCGTGCGCTTCAGCGCCGTTGTGGGTTTCCGCGGCATCCCCACAGATTGCTTGTGTTCACGACACAAAGCTGGAAACTGAATGCCGGCGAAGATCATGAATATTTCCCCACATCTTTTCACTATCTGCCTCTTGGTTCTGCCTTTCACGTCAACCTGCATCGCTGCGGCGGGTGCGATATCTCCACGTGAAACCATCCCGCTGACGAGCTGGGATTTTGTTGAAGATCCCGTGACTAATACGACGGCGATCCGACCGCCGGAGACGTCGGAGTGGCAGCAAGTCGCGGTTCCTCATGTGTTCCGTCAATCCGGCCTTCCCGACAACTCTGCCGGGTGGTATCGCCAGACGATCGCGCTGACCAAAGCGGACCGGGGCAGGCGTGTGTACCTCGTGCTCGAAGGAGCCGCTTCGGTCAAAGACGTTTTTGTGAATGGCGTATTCATCGGCCGGCACAAGGGCGCCTTTTCGGCGTCTGCATTTGATCTGACGGAGGCGCTCAAGATCGGGCAAGCCAACATCCTGGCGGTGCGTGTGGGCAATCGGGAGGACGAGGCGCGGAACTGCTTCTCGCGATCCGGCCTTTATTATGTCAACGGCGGCATGTTTCGCAAAGCGTGGCTTGTCAAAACCGGCGCGGTGCACATTTTTCCGGACATGGGCTCCAGCGGCGTGTATCTGACGCCAGGTGCCATTACCAGTACAGGCGCGGATCTCCATGCATTGACTGTCGTGCGGAATCCGCTCGCCACGCCTGTTGAAGTCGTGGTTCGCCATTTCGTCACCGACCCGGCCAACAAGGCGTGCGCGCGGTTTGAGACGAAACAAAGGATTGACGCGGGGGTGACAGCAAGGATTGAGGCCACAGGAAAGATTCCGGAGCCGCAACTCTGGGACATTGGGCGGCCCGAGCTCTATACCGTCCGCACGGAGATCGTGACAGGCGGGCAGGTGAGCGACGCTGTGACCGAGCGAGTGGGACTGCGCACCATTGCGGTCCGGGACCGGCGCTTTTTCCTGAATGGGCGCGAGGTGCAGTTCCGGGGCGTGAACAAGCACGCGCAAAACGAATACGAATGGAACGCGGTGAGCGACGAAGAACTGCGGCGTGAATGGCAGTGGATGGCAAACCTTGGCGTAAACCTGGTGCGCCTGCCGCATTATCCCCACAGCCACATGGAGTATGATATCGCCGACGAGCGCGGCCTTCCGGTGTGGGCCGAGAATGGTTACGCGGGGCAGATGTGGAAAGAGGCGGGCAACGATGAAAAAACCATCACGCCAGATGGCGAGCGGCTCACGCGGGAAATGGTGCGGCAGAACTGGAATCATCCGAGCATCCTTTTTTGGAGCGCCGGCAATGAGACCATTGTGGATGTGGTCAGCCATTACGCCGCGGTGATCCGGCAGGAAGCCGACCCGGCACGACTGGTGACTTACGCGGCCAGTGACAAGGAACCTCAAAATTGCGACTTCGTGGCCTACAACACCTACGACGGCTGGTATACCAGCGGGCCCTATACTGATTTTGCCGGCCTGCCACGCAACGCCATCGTATCCGAGACCGGATCGGGCGACTGGATCACGCACCACGTTCCGTACGGAACGATTCAGTGGTCCGTCGATAAATACGAGCCTGAAGAATACTCGGAGATGTTTACCGAATACCGGCTCCAGACCGTTTGCCGCGATGACGTGACAAATCGCCCGATGTTCTTATGGTGGAATTTTCGCGAGTTCTACAACCTGAAGTTTAAGAATAATCGCAACACCAAAGGGCTGGTGACGCTTGCGGGCATGCCGAAGGACATATATTTCCTGTTCCAGGCATTCCTGAATCATGAGCAGCCCGTGGTGCACCTTTGCGGCCGGAACCACTTCCTCCGAGGCTTTGCGCCCGACAATGGAATCAAAGCTTACTCGAGCGCCGATCAATTGCAGATGATCCTGAACGGAGTTCCTCAGCAGAAAATCAAAAACGGCAGTTATCGAATACCGGATGCCGGGATGAAGAAAAGGGACGGGACGGTTCTGCCTGTGCCTGGCATTCCGGTGGCCAACGTGTTCTTCTGGAAAGCGCCGCTAAGGCCCGGGCGAAACGTGGTTGAAGTCAGCGACGGGCAGGGGCACAGCGACCGCATGGTGATTTACCAGAAGCCGGCAGGCGCCCCCGACCCGAACTCGCTGGTGCAGGAGTTGCAGAGTTCCAATCCGGAGAATCCAGCCTGCTTCATCGATCGGCCGGTCGAATCTCAGGGGCCGTTTTATAGCGATGTCGACGGTGCGTCGGACAACACATTCGACATTTTGCCCGGTGAAGTCGAAGGGGCAGGGTGGATCGCGACGCGACGCCTGAGCGATCCCAGGCTGAAAACCGATTTGGAGTTCAGGGTTCGTGGGAAAGGGAACGTTTTTGTGCTCTTCTCGACGGGTGCGTATCCGATCGTCACCTTGAAGCAGTCCGATCCGGAGATGGCGAGCGCAGCGGAGGTGTTGCGAAAGACACTGACCGCGGCCGGTTTCAAGGCGGCCCGAACCGATGCTATCTGGCGCGATCACCTTCTCAATCGGGCCTGCGCCGAGCTCTGGCGCCGCGATGTTGGGGCGGGCGAATCGGTGAAACTGCCAGGCCAGACGCTTGATTATGTTGTGATGGTTCGCGGCG
>DASRKU010000087.1:0-4378 GCA_035648815.1 Verrucomicrobiia bacterium
AGTCTGGCATCGTTCGCATTTCGCTTCCGATGGAGTTCGAGGCCGGTGCCGCTTCGCGCTAGCAGCGTGTCGGACTTTCGGGTGCCACAGGTGATCAAGTGGTGAGGAGGTGAACGCATCGTGGATGCCGTGGCCGAGCTATGAACGGGCCGGGCAAGGGATTGAGCAGGGTGGCTTTGAGACTGGCTGGATTCAAAACCGACTGGTTTGCAACGAATGCGTCAATCCATTCTCCCTCTCCCATCCGATGGGAGAGATGGCCGGGGTGAGGGTTGCGTTTGCGTCACCGCCCCCATCGCCGCTTGTTCCCTGACCGTCTCGGCCGCGTTGCGCCGCCATTGTGCGGACCGGCTTGTCCTGCGTGCTGGCGCTGGCCGTGCCGTTGCGGGCTGCCATGGTCTTGATGCCGCGGAAAATGGCTCTCGCCTCCAGCCGGCTGCTGCGCCGGCGCCGGTGCCGTGTCGATAAATCCATCCGCCTTTTTCCGCACAATCCCGCGCCCGATAAACCGCTCCAGGGCCCGCAGTTCGCCCGCGTCATCCGGTGTTACAAAACTGATCGCATCTCCCACCGCATGCGCGCGACCCGTGCGGCCAATACGATGGACGTAGTCCTCCACGTGCATCGGAAAATCGTAGTTCACGACGTGCGAAATACCGTCCACATCAATGCCCCGAGCCGCTATATCCGTCGCCACCAGCACGCGCACCGCGCCGGATTTGAAATCCTTCAACGCCCGCAGCCGCTGGCTCTGCGACCGGTTGGAATGCAGGGTCGCCGTCCGAATCCCCTTCTGCTCCAACTGCCGCGCAATCCGGTCCGCCCCATGTTTCATCCGCGAGAAAATCAGCACCATGTCCATCTGCGGATCCCGCAATAAATGCAGCAGCAAGGACGTCTTCAAATGCCTGGGCACCTCGTAAACCCATTGCGTCACCGTCTCGGCCGGATTGGCGCGACGCCCAATCTGAATCGTCCTGGGCGCCCGCTGAAACTCGTGCGTCAGGGTTTCAATCTCCCGCGACATCGTCGCGCAGAACATCAGCGTCTGCCGGTTTCTGGGCAACTGTTCCACGATCCGCCGGATGTCCGGCAAAAATCCCATGTCGAGCATCCGGTCCGCTTCATCCAGCACCAGGTATTTCAATTGCGAAAAATCCGCGCATCGCTGCCGCATCAGATCCAGCAGCCGGCCGGGACAGGCGATCACCACGTCGGTCCCCGACCGCAATGCCCGGATTTGCGGCTGCTCCCCCACCCCGCCGAAGACCGTGGCGACCGTTAATGGCAGATGTTTGGCGTACGCCTTCACATTCTCCTCGATCTGCACAACGAGCTCGCGCGTCGGCGCGATCACAAGGACGCGTGTGCCGCGGCGGTGGGCTGGCGGTTCCGCGGCGAGCTTTGTGAGAATGGGCAGCGTGAACGCCGCCGTCTTCCCAGTCCCGGTCTGCGCAATGCCAATGAGGTCGTGCCCCGCAATGATCGGGGGAATAGCGGCGGATTGAATCGGCGTGGGCTCGGTGTAACCGGCATCGTGAACGGCCTGCAAAACTTTTGAGTTCAGGCCAAGGGATTGAAATGGCATAGTCGATAATTATAATATCCGCGGAACCAATAGCACGCAATTTGGTTTAAACACGGATGGACCTGAAGTTAACCACGGATGAACACGGATTCAAAATAGGTAGGGGCGCACTGCGTGCGTCCGGCTGCGCGCAGCGCAGCCCTGCCAAAGAAGGGAGAAGGCCTTTTTTGAACAATATGGAACAGGATGATCGGCCCTCGGAGTCATCCTCTTATCCGTGTCCATCCGTGGTTAGTCCTTACTTCAGCCGCCAGGTGATCCGCGCTTTGTCCAGGTCGTAGGGCGACATCTCCATTTTCACGCGATCGCCGACGGTCAGGCGGACCCAGCGTTTGCGCATTTTGCCGCAGATCGTGGCGAGCACGAGATGTTTATTGTCCAACAGCACACGGAACATGGTCCCCGGCAACACCGTTTGGACGTAACCCTCGACTTCAATATGTTTTTCTTTCATGGAACTGTCTCGGTTTGAATCCGGGGCCTGCAAGCAGGTCCGGGAAGAATGCGCAACCCGGCAAAAATGAAAAAGGAGGCCCGGCGAACCGGGCCTCCACACGAAAATGGGATGGAATCAGTAGCGATTCTGTCCGCCGCCGTGCTGGCGCCTCTCGCCACCGCCGCCGCCGCCGCCGGAACGCTCTTCGCGCGGCCTGGCAATGTTGACCGTCAGGGCCCGGCCATCAACGGACTTGCCGTTCAGGGCTTCCATGGCCTTCTGCGCTTCCTCGGGTGTGCTCATCGTGACGAAACCAAAACCGCGAGGACGGCCGGTCGCCCGGTCCATCATCAGGTTGGCTTCGGTAACGGTGCCGTGGGCTGCGAACGCATCCTGCAGGTCATTTTCGGTGGTATTGAAGGAAAGATTTCCGACAAACAATTTGTTGCTCATTTGATGTTTTACTGTCCCGACTAATTGCTTTTTCTAGACTGCCCCCGTTTATCGGGTTTAAAATCATCACTGAACCGAGTTCACCTGAGGATTCGCACTATCTTGAAAGTGACAAACTATCGAACAGAACGCCTAAACCCTGCCCCTTTTCCCCGGGATAGCAAGCACAATTCGGAGGTATTTCTGGGGTTTGGACGAAATAGCCTTTGATTTGCAGCCTTTTTGCCTGCCTTTGCCGCTTTTGAGCCTCATCAATTCCTGATGCATATGCATCGAGAATTGGCACGATCAACTGAACCCTTCCGCACATGCCCTCAAGCCTGCCCCCTCAACCTTCAATCAATGGTGCGGGTTCTCCTGCGGTGCATTTCTCCAAATCCTTGAACGTGGAAGTGTGGGCACCGACGATGGTGATCTGTTGCATAGCAGGTCTGAAAACGGTCACTTCAAAGGTGTGGACTTTTGCAGCAAGGAGCGTACAAAAACGGTGTGAGAACTCTTGGAGCCCGGGGATTTCTGATCCTGTTGGTGGTCCTGTCACCATTATCGGCTTTTGCGGATGGTATTGATCTTCCCATTCTCGCCGGCGTCGGCATCGGAGTCTTCGTCCCCCTGCTCACTTTCAACGTAGTGATCGAAGGGCTGATCCTATACAGGTATACGCATTCGAGATTTCGCGACATTTGGCGCCCGATGCTAACGGCAAATATCTGGTCTCTGCTGTGGGGTTTCCCCGTTTCCATCTTTAATGCGTTTTTAGCCGGAGTGCTGCTGCCCGATGAAATGGTCACCCGCATGGGCTGGTACCCGTTCGCTCTTTGCATTGGTATTCTGAATTACTACTGCGTCACGGTAGCTGTTGAATTCTGGGTCCTCCGCAAGCGAGCCAACCACACGAAATCTTTAGGCAAAGGCCTCCTCGTGGCACATTTGGCATCGTACGCCGTGCTTGGTCCGCTGTTCTTTCTCTATGCATCCCCGAAGCACACCGTCCGAACATTTGTGAAGAACTCTCGATGGGCCATGACGCCGGCCTCACCGATCGTTTTCGTAGCTCCCAATGGGCACCTTCAAACCATGCTCACCGATGGCACCGACCTTCGTCCCCTGCTGACGAACGAGGTGCGTGATTTTGTTCTGACGGAGGATTTGGGAACAATTTTTTTCAGGGGAGCATCGAACCAATATTTTCTTTACCACAACGGCACGACGAGGCCGATCACGTCTGAGCCTCTACGATGCTATGGCCAGGGGATGGATTTCAGTCCAGGTGGCAAATTCGTGGCGTTATTGGATGAGGATGCAGGGCTTTGGATTTGGAACGATAAAAGTGGGCTTGCACACAGACAGGAGAACTATGCTCCACGACAATTCAGTCGGTCCGACCTTGTCTGGTCAACCAATGAAAACACCTTCTATATTCAGGACGGCAACACTATTTTGGAGGGGAATTTCGATGAAAAAACTTCAGAATGGGCCATGCGCTCCTCAGGCGGTAACGTTCAGGATTTGGCAAACCACTTTGGTCGATTGAGTTTATATCGAGATCGTGACCAGAGGGATTGGGACGTTGAGGACACAGGTTCGCTAAAAAGCGATCAGGAGCATTCTCTGTTTGTTGAGCACGGCCTCGGACAGTTAGTATCAGCCCATTGCAAAGGGGACACTATCCGCGTCAGCGACAATCCGGGAATTCTTCACTTAGGCCATCGGAACTTTTCACAGGCTGCCTTCCTTTCGAATGGGAGAGAATTCGTATTCAGTGACGCCCGGTATCTTTACCTTGCCGACGTGCCGCAGCATGCTGTTGGGACGGTGGCACCCGGAAAGCGGTTCGTCCTGTTCACATCCGATTTTTCGAAAGCCAGCCACTTTGTCCGCTAACAGTTCTGTCTTTCAGT
>DASRKU010000088.1:0-3998 GCA_035648815.1 Verrucomicrobiia bacterium
GTTGGAGCGCGCTCTGAAGGCGAGACAGAAGGCTCCGCAAATTAACAACCAGAGCAGCGCAATTGTTGAATGTTGAGACTTGACCCCGATGCCTTCAAAAGCAGACCCTACGCAAGTGAGCCGTGACCCCAAGTGAGCCAGCAAAAGCGAAGGGAAGATGAAGTCTCGTCACCTCGACAGCTACGCGGATGAAACCGCGAAAGACCGTGTGCGCATTTTCCTCACCTTTGTTAACTTTGTTTGCTTCTGTGAATAATCCGGACGGGTTGATGTTGGCCGCGCTCTCACGAGACGCTGCCACAGGGGGGCTTTCCTGGAGACCAAATGCTCTCCCAAGCTGCCATTTCAAGCTGGGTCATAGTCTCCTCACGTCAAGTGCTACCTGCTACGAAACTGGCGAAGCGGGTTCGCGGGGTTATTTTCCGGAATCCAGGGCTTTGCGGATGGCAGCGATCACCCTGCGCTGGGCGGAGCGGGGGGTGCCCTCGATGCGGGCGCCGGCTGCGGCCTGGTGTCCGCCGCCGCCGAACTGAGCCGCAATCTCGTTCACATTCACCTTGTCGCTTTTTGAGCGCAGGCTGATCCGGGTCAGCCCGGGTTCAATCTCCTCAAACACGCAGGCCACAACCACCGGGGCAATCGCCCGGATATGATCGATCAAACCTTCGGTATCATCGCTCTCGGAGCCGGCGCGGACGAAATCGGATTTTCTGAGCCAGAAATACGCGATTTCGTTGTGATGCGTAAGCCGGAAGTGGCTGTAGACATGTTTCAACAAACGCACGCGTGACAGCGGGTACGATTGGTAGACTTCCTCGCAAATCTTTGCCAGGTCCGCGCCGCGCGCCACAAGTTCTCCGCTCGCATGAAACGTCGCCGGCCGCGTCGTGGGATATTGAAACGAACCTGTATCGGTCGAGACGGCCGTAAACAGGCAATCGGCGATCCGGCGAGTGATGGGCCATTTTGCGAATTTCAACAGCCGGAGAATTAATTCGCCGGTGGAAGGTTCGCGCGCTGACACCCAGTTCAAATCACCATAGCGCGTGTTGCTCGTGTGGTGATCGATATTGATGAGCAGTTTGCGCTCGGTCACGCACGGGCCCACCGCGCCCAGGCGCTCGAAACTGGCGGCGTCGGTGGCAATCACACAGTCAAATTTCTGGCCCGGTTTCGGCCGCTGAAACAGGTTGTCCGGATCCAGGAAGGAATATTTTTGCGGGATTGGATCCTCATTCCAGCACTGCACCTTCTTTCCTTCCGCTTTCAAGGCCAGGGCCAGGCCCAGTTGCGAACCCACGCAATCACCGTCGGGCCGGATATGGCCGACGATGCAGAAGGTGTGGCTGGCGCGAATGCCTTCCAGGATTCGATCAACGATTTTTGGTCTCTTTTGCATTTGAGTGGGACAGTCGCTGCTCAGGCCGGAGCCGTACCCGATTTTAACCACGGATGAACACGGATGGACACGGATAACAAGGGCGGTCGAAGGTCCAGGGTCGAGAGTCGAGGCTCCTGGACGGACTGCATTTCTTCTTGCTCTCGACCCTCGACTTTCGGCTCTCGACATCTTTCATCCGTGTTCATCCGTGATTTAAAACCAGGCGCTCATTCCGATTCTGGCCCCGAGGATTTCTCGATCTCTTCGATAATCGCCAGGACGCGGTTGCCGCGGACGACGGAATCGTCCATGACGAATCGCAGTTGGGGTGTGTATTTCAGGATGACGGAACGGGCGACCAGGGACTGGATGCGTTTGCGATGATCTTTCAGCAGGTTGAACCCGCGTCTTTGCTGGTCGGCGGCGCCGAGGATGCTGATGAACACGACGGCGGACTTTAAATCGCCGGACACATCGACCTCATTGACGGTGATGAGGCCTGCTTCGCTGACGGGGAACTCCCGGCGCAGAGTTTCGCCGATGGCGCGCTTCAACAATTCGCGGACTCGTTGGATTCGAAGGGAAGGCATGGAAGGATCAATCTGCGCATGAGTTCATAATTTCTGCGCAATTTTCTCCACCGAGTAACATTCAATGAGATCGCCGATCTGGTAATCGCTGAAGCCTTCGATGCGGATGCCGCATTCCATGCCGGCGCGCACTTCGTTGACTTCATCCTGGAAGCGGCGCAACGACTGGGCGATTCCTTCGTAAATGGTTTCCTTGCGCCGCCGCAACCGGACCTTGCCTTTGGCGATGCGGCCGCTGGAGACGACGCAACCAGCCACAGGCGCGCCTTTGGACAACGCGAACACTTTGCGGACCTCCGCCGAACCGATGACCACTTCCTTGAGGATCGGGTCCAGCAATCCGGCCATGGCTTCCTTCACCTCATCGATGAGCTCGTAAATGATGGCGTAGAGCTTGATCTGCACACCTTCGTGCTTGGCTTTGTCGCCCACGCCGCTATCGACGCGCGTGTGAAATCCGAGAATGACCGCGTTGGAAGCCGACGCCAGCGCCACGTCCGAGTCGGTGATCGTGCCCACCGCGCTATGAATAATTTCCAGGGAGACCTTGTCGGAATCGATCTTCTTGATCGCTTCGACAATGGCTTCGACCGATCCCTGCGTATCGGCTTTGACCACGACGCGCAGGACTTTGCTTTGCTGCGACTCGAGAGTGGCAAAAAGATTTTCGAGAGTAATCTTGGACCGGGCTTCCTGGCCTTCGGCTTTGACCTTGTCGGCGCGTTGCTCCGCCAGTTCCCGGGCGGCTTTTTCATCTTCGACAATACTGAATTCCAGGCCTGCTTCAGGCACACCGTTAAGGCCCAGCACTTTTACCGCGACGGACGGGGCCGCCTCCTTCAATCGCTTGTGCTCCTCGTTGATCAGCGCCCGCACACGCCCGTAAAATTGGCCGCAAATAATCACTTCGCCGACTCGCAATGTCCCTTTCCGGACCAGGACCGTCGCCGTGGGGCCGCCTGGCTCCAGGCCGGACTCGATCACATTGCCTTTGGCGCGGCGATTGGGATTGGCCTTGAGCTCGAGCAGATCGGCCTGCAGCAGGATCATTTCGATCAGCTTATCCACGCCCTGGCGGGTGAGGGCCGACACGTCGACGTAAATGGTGTCGCCACCCCAATCGTCGGGAACCAGGCCGCGATCCTGCAATTGCTGACGCACCCTCAGGGGATTGGCGTTGGGATGATCGATTTTATTGACTGCGACCAGGATGGGGACCTTGGCCGCTTTGGCATGGCTGAGCGCTTCGAGCGTTTGGGGCATCACGCCGTCATTGGAGGCAACGACGAGGACGACAATATCGGTGACATTCGCGCCGCGGGCGCGCATCGAACTGAAAGCGGCATGGCCGGGAGTGTCCAGGAAAGTGACCTGGGCCAGCTCTGATTTGCGTTCCGGGTGCGGGAAGGAAATTGTATAGGCGCCGATATGCTGCGTGATGCCGCCGGCTTCACCGGCGGCGACATCGGACTTGCGGATGACATCCAGAAGCGTTGTTTTGCCATGGTCGACATGTCCCATGATGGTGACCACCGGTGGGCGCGGCTTCAGATCTTCGAGTTTGTCCTCCTGGTCCAGTTCAATTTTTTTGACCGGGGCATGGACAGTGCCGCCGCCGCGTTCGCGTTTCTCAACTTCGAAACGGTAACCATAATTGGCGCAAATCTTTTCTGCCGTGGCCTCGTCGATGGCCTGATTGACCGTTGCGAAAACGCCCAGCTTCATCAGGTCGCCGATGATCATGAAGGGCTTTTGCTTGAGCTGCTCAGCCAAATCGCGCACGACGATCGGAGGTTTGATCGAGATGATCCGGGCGTCGGCGGGCAGGACCAGTTTGGGGGCGGCCGGCTCAGCTTTCTGTGGCGCGCCTTTGGATTGTCCCGCGGATTTGGACCCGGGAGCACCCTGGCCGGCCGGACCGGACGGACTCCCGCGGAACCCGCGGAAATCCGACCGTCTGACAAAATCCGTTCTGCCCGGTTCAGTTCTACGAGGGGGACCTGCGGGAAATTTTGGTGGGGCAGGCT
>DASRKU010000089.1:0-3243 GCA_035648815.1 Verrucomicrobiia bacterium
GGATTGCACGATCACCTGTGCCAAACCGTTAAAAGCTTTGCGGTGCGGTTCTCCAGCGGGTGTCACAGCTTTTACAATGGCCGGGCTTCCGGAAGGCCGGCCGCCTGAGTTGCGCCCGCGGCGCGCGGGGTAGGTGGTGACGATTGCCAGGACATTGCGGCCGGGTCTAAGGGCATGTGGATCGAGTGTGTACTCCTGCCGCATTTCCGCGGTGTTGAGGTTTTCGCCGATTGCCCGCCCGTTCAAATAAATCGAGGCCCGTTCGCCGCCTTGACTCAGGAATAGCGAGAGGATCGCGTTGGTGTCCTGGGGCAGTTCAAAGGCGCCGCGATAAACTCGTGTGCGGCCGCCGTCGCCTGAAGCCCCGCGCCATTCTTCGCCATTGGCAACAGGCCAGCCGGCATCGTCAAAATTCGGTTCAGTTTCCGGCCCCTTCGCCAGATTCGTAGTCGCGAGCTCGCGCCAATTTGCGATCTCAATCGAGCTGACGCGATCGAAATACCTGTCGGGCTCATGAGACGAGGGATCCCCGTTTCCCACACCGATGATTTTTGCAGGACCCTGGAGATGAAAAGCGACATCGTTCGATGCCACCGGCATGAACCTGCCCTGGGCATCCACGATTTGAACATTCATGACCGTGAGGTCCGCCGCGTCAGCTTTGATGCGATCGCGATCCTTTTCCAGGCGAATGGCGGCTGGAGCGCCGGCGGTTATGACCCGGTCGACGGCCATTTCCTTCCCGCCATTAAAACCGCGCGCCAATAGTTCGCCCGGATTATAGGCGACGTCCCATTGCACGTGGGAATTCTTCTGCATCGGCTTGCGTCCGAGGTTCCGTCCATTGAGGAGGAGTTCCACTTCCTCGCAGTTGCTATCCACGAAAACCTGGATGGTTTGGCCTTCCTTGCCCGGCCAATTCCAATGGGGGAAGACATGCACCACAGGCCCGTCGGTCCACCAGGATTTCAGATAATAATAACTGTCTTTGGCAAAACCGCAGGCGTCCATCAATCCAAACTGAGAGCTGATGGCCGGATAACCGAAGGGCGTGGGTTCGCCGCGATAATCAAATCCGGTCCAATAAAAAAGCCCGGCAAGAAACGGGCGCGCCGCGTAATACTGCCAGCCCACTTCGCAGTTGCCACCGGAATCTCCGTGTGCCAGCGGCCCCACGTGCGCGTGAGGCCGGTCGTCCTCGTAAACTCCGCGAGTTTGCTGCGTCGTGGTTTCCTCCGTCCCAACGCCAGGCTGATTAGGAAACGCGGCGTGTTGTTTGTCGGGATTGGATTGATGAATATAGTTGTAGCCCACAACGTCCACCGTCGTGGAGGAGCCGCCCCAGCCGCCGCTGATGGCCACCGTCGTGCGCCGCGTCGGATCCAGCCGCTGCGCATAGGCCTGCATGGTAGACGTGATGCGAGCGCCTTTTTCGTTGCCTTCGATTCCCCATTCCTCGTTGCCCAACGACCAGAGGATCACGCTGGGATGATTCCTGTCGCGCAAAATCATGCGCTTGAGTTGATCCAGATGATACTCGGATGTGCCCATCAGCCGGTTTTCATCAATGACGACCATGCCAAGCCTGTCGCACGCATCGAGCAGTTCCGGCGTGGGCGGATTGTGGGAACAGCGATACGCATTGCAGCCCATGGTCTTGAGGCGCGCGATCCGGTATTCCTGAAGCGCATCCGGGATGGCAACTCCGACGCCGGCGTGGTCCTGGTGCATGTTGGCGCCCTTGAGTTCAACCCGATGCCCGTTCAGAAAGAATCCCTCGTTCGGATCGAACCGCACCGTGCGGATGCCGAAGGGCGTTTCATAACGGTCCAACGTCTTTCCATCCTGTCGAAGCGTTGTCCACAGCCGGTAGAGATGGGGGGAATCAATGGACCAAAGCTTTGGGTCTGAGACCATCAGCAGGCTCGTCCACTCGCCGTCCTCCTGAACATCGAGCCTGGCGTTCTGCACCCGACCGGCGACGACGATTTTTCCGTCCGCATCTTCAATGGATTGTTCGATGTCGAAGGCGGCCTTGTTTGTCCCTTCGTTCAAGATCTTGACGCGCGCGGTGATCTCGGCTGAGTTGTTGTTAATTTCAGACGAGACAAACGTGCCGTATCTCGCGACGTGCAGCGGCTCGGTTTTGACGAGCCAGGAATGGCGGTAAATTCCCGCGCCTTCGTAAAACCAGCCTTCCTCCATCGACGCATCGACACGCACTGCGACCACGTTGTCGCCGCCGTAATTGAGGAACTCGGACACGTTCCAGGCAATGCTCGAATAGCCGCTCGGCTCGTTCCCGAGGTAATGTCCGTTGATCCAAATTTTGGAATCCCGGTAAATACCATCGAATTCAATGCTAATGCGGCGGCCTAAATCCGATTGAGGGACGAAGAAGGTTTTGCGATACCAACCCACGCTCGCTTCGGGAAAGTTGCGGCCGGCGGCCTTGTACCCGTGGCTATGGCTGCCCTGTGGGCTGAACGGCGCTTCCACGGCCCAATCATGCGGCAGGTCGAGCAGCCGCCATGCGCGATCATCGAAATCCGGACGGGCCGCCCCGTCCCCGTAAGCCGATTTGGCCAGGTATGAAAAATACCCGGTGCCGGTATCGAAGTCCTTGTGCGTGTCATTTGGATGTCCAAAGGCGAAGCGCCAGCCGAAATCCATGAGCAGGCGTTCGCGGGGCGCCGGGTTCGCCGTGGAGGATCCCGGCTGATCGGCGGCCTGCAGGACGCCCGCCGCCGTCAGGGAGGCCAGGATAACCGCCAGGCTGATGGCGTGCAGGAATCGGCGCCGCGAGCAGGATGAGATTGTCATAGTTTTGGGACGGCAGACTCAGGCGAAAGCCGTAAAAGCAAAAAGGGATGGCCGCAAAGAGGCACAAGAGGCGCAAAAAAATTCAGGTTAAAGGGGGTGAAAAGCATTGTTTCGTGATGCATTCATGCGGTCTGTCCGGGCCATGGTTCATTTGGGCAGGTGCGCCGGAGATGATTCGCACCGCACAAGCCGGATAATGAATTGCTGCGTGGCGATGCGCAATCAAGAATCGGTTTGACGCCTCCCGGGGCGGCCTGTAAATTTTGCTTTCCTGCTGCAAGGCTCCGAGTCAGAACGGCTCAAGTCGGAAGTGCCGATGGGCGGTTTTGGCCAGAGCGGCAACGGAATCGAGTTCCAGAGTAGCTCAATGGTAGAGCGCGCGGCTGTTAACCGTGATGTTGTAGGTTCGAGCCCTACCTC
>DASRKU010000090.1:0-2233 GCA_035648815.1 Verrucomicrobiia bacterium
GAATGGATCATGGGAGAAAATAGCACGATTTGCCGCTTTTGCCGCCTCAAAAGAAGCCCTCACTTTCCCGCACTCAACTGCCACACACATTCATCCTTCAATTTTGCACCAGCCAGAGCCTGGATCCGGTTTTCTCCGGACTGGAGCTGGATATGGTCCCACACAAAGACGCAATTTGTCGGGTCGGCTTTGCTGCCCTGCGACATCCCATTCACCACAAGCTTCACGGACTTTGCATTTGAATAAATTTTGACATCGGTGACAGCGTTTGTCCTGTCGACAAAGCGCCGGCTGGTAATGTAAAGCGTGGGATCTTTGGACCAATTGGCTCTGTAAAAATAAAAGGCGTCTTTCCTGACCTTGCGGTCCGCTGTCACCAGCCCCTTGTCGTTCCGGCCCCGAACGCCGCCTTCATGCCGTGCGTAGCTCGTGAAATCAAACAGGCACCAGGCGAATGTTCCCCACACAAAGGGCCGCGCCTTCATCGCCGCCCAGGCCGACTCGTGCACCAGGGATTGCCATTCCTCGGGATGCCATGGACCGTCAGTCTTCGGAGCTTTTGGATCCTGTTCATGGTGCTCAATGTTCGCCCCCGCCCCGTATTCACTCACGCAAAACCCGCCATGCCGGCTCATCAAACGGCCCCTGTCCAGGATGGACCCGAATTGTTCCTTCGTTCCCCAACCCGAATACCATCCCGGATAAATATTCCAACCCAGCCAGTCCGTAATTTTGTTCATTTGCGGCAAGCGCTCCGTCGCCGTCGCCGCAATCGTCGGGCGAGTGGGGTCCTCCCCGTTGGCCACAATCTTCAAATCCTCCAGTTCCCGATGCGGATCCGGCCGGCCCGGCCACAGTTCGTTGAACAGGCTCCACACGAAAATGGAAGGGTGGTTGATGTTCTGACGCATCAAATCCAGCAATTGACTGCGCGACGTCTCGGCAAATTCCGGGGAGGAATCGATTTCGTTAACCTGCGACAATTCCGTCCAAACCAGGATGCCGGCTTTGTCACAGAGGCTGTAGAAATAATCGCTGTGCTGGTAATGCGCGCAACGGACCACCGTGCAGCCCAGGTCCTTCATAATCTGCATGTCCTCATCCTGGTCAGCTTCCGAAACCGCCCAACCATGGTTCCAGCGCTCCTGATGCCTGTTCACGCCATGCAGGTGGTACGGCTTGCCGTTCAGGAAAAATCCCTTCTCAGGATCGACGGAATAGAATCTAAGCCCGAGCGGCTGCTCGACTGCATCCCGCACCGTCCCGTCTGAAGATCGAAGCTCCGCCACGGCTTTATAGAGATAGGGGTCCTCCAGCCCGTTCCACAGATGGGGCGCGGGCAGTTCGACGCGCATCCAGTAAGGAGCGGTCACATTGCTGACCACGGTTGCCGGCTGTTCAGTGACCGCGACCGTTTTGCCGGAAGCGTCAATGATCTTCGCAACCAGGGTGAGGGCTTCGTCGCGCCTTGTGCCGTTTGAGACATGGGCGACCACGGTCAGGACTGCCTTCCTGCTCGAGACATCCGTTTGCATCCACGCGACGCCCGGAGACGCATGATCGGTCAGAGCGAAGCCGATTTCGTCGCATTCGATGAGGTGCACCGGCCGATAGAGACCGCCGAACACGCAAAAATCACCGCTCAGCGGGGCGATATCTTTTTCCGGAGCGTTGCTGGCTCGGACGGCGAGAAGATTGGTGCCGGAGGGAGAGACCTGTTTTGTGATTTCGAAACAGAACGCTCCGAAAGCGCCCCGGTGCCGGCCCACGCTCACACCGTTCAGGTAAACCTCGGCGGCGGATCCCGCAGCTTCAAACCGCAGGAAGTAGCGATTCCGAGGCTTTGGCTGAATTTCCAAAACACGCCGGTACCAACCGGGACCGCGATAATATTTTTCTCCTTTCTGAGCCTGTTCCCAACCCCAATTGTGCGGCAAGAAAACATTCTGCCAATCCCCGTCGTCGTATTCCACCTTGCTCGCGTCGGGAAACTCGCCCTGTTTGAAATGCCAGCCTGAGTCCAATCGCAAATCTTCCCGCGCGGTGGCAGTCCAGACGGCTGTGCATATCAAAACGAGGAGCAAAAGGGGCCCGAAAATTTTATACTTCACGACCGCCCCTATAACAAACCTGGCTCGCGGCCACAACTCGTTTTACCGAGCGGGAAGCAACCGTCTCGGTCGCAGCGACGTTCATCTTCCTACGCTCCCAACTCCTTTTCGGTCATTCAACG
>DASRKU010000091.1:0-2743 GCA_035648815.1 Verrucomicrobiia bacterium
CTCTTCATCCTGATGACCGCCTACGGCTCGGTCGAAAACGCCGTCGATGCCATCAAACAGGGCGCTTACGATTACCTGCCGAAGCCGATCGACATGAAACGCCTGCGGGTGCTGGTGCAAAAAGCGCTCGAGTTCCAGGCCGCGGTGACGGAGAACCAGGAACTCCGCTCCCGGCTGCGCGCCGCTTCGGCCCCGGGCCAGCTCATCGGTTCCAGCGAAAGCATGCGCGCGGTCTCGCGACTGATCGAGGAAGTCGCCAATAGCGACATCACAGTCCTGATTGAAGGCGAAAGCGGCACGGGCAAGGAAATCGTCGCGCGCTCCATCCATTCATTAAGTTCGCGCAACGACAAACCGTTCATCTCCGTGAATTGCGCCGCCTTTGCCGAGCAACTGCTGGAAGCCGAATTGTTCGGCCACGTCAAAGGCGCGTTCACCGGCGCAATGACCCAGAAGCCGGGCCGTTTCCAACTCGCCAACGGCGGGACCCTGTTCCTCGACGAAATCGGCGACCTCTCCCCCAAAGGGCAGGGAGATTTGTTGCGGGTGCTCGAGGACGGCGCCTTCCACATGGTGGGCGGCTCCGAATTGATCCGCGTCGATGTCCGCATCATCGCGGCCACAAACAAGAAGCTCCTCGAGGCGGTCGGCGCGGGGAAATTCCGCGAAGATCTTTATTACCGGCTGCAGGTGGTGCCGATTGTCATGCCGCCGTTGCGCGAGAGATCGGAGGACATTCCGTTATTGATCGAGTCTTTCTTTGAGCAGTTCACCGCCAAGCACAAGCGCAGGCGGAAACGCCTCGACCCGGAGGCCATGCGGCTGTGCCGGAATTTCCTTTGGCGGGGGAATGTCCGCCAATTGCGCAACATGGTGGAACGATTAACCATCACGTGTCGCGAACCCGTCATCGGTGTCCGGCACCTTCCGGAATTCCTGCGCGAGTACGACCCCAATTCCCCGACCTTCACCGTCCGCGTCGGCACGCCGCTGGCCGAGGTGGAAGAACTGCTGATCCGGCAGACTCTGATGCACGTCACAAAAAACCGGGAAGCCGCCGCCCGGACGCTTGGGATCAGCCGTCGCGCGCTCCAATACAAACTCAAGCAATACGGACTGCTCAAGGGAACGGAAAAATCGGAAAACCCGATCAAGTAAGTCTGTTCAATCACGGATGGACACGGATGAACACGGATAACTCCCTCAAGTCAGTGAGTCAATGAATCAGCGAGTCAATGAATGAGAGAGGGTTGTCAGTGTTTCATTCTCTGACTCACTGATTCACTGACTCGCTGACTCAATAAAGGAAGGTAGGGCTGCGCTGCGCGCAGCCGGACGCACGCAGTGCCCCTGCCTTGCACAGGCTCGGCTGGGTTCGTGCAGTAATTGCTCTGTTTGGTCGATTCAGCAGGCGCTGAAAAACCTCAACGGTCGTCGGAATTTTATTTAACAGCCTCTAACCAAAGTATTTAAGGAGCTCTATTGTGGCGGTGGCACATGGATTGCCAAAGGTTCAATCGGTTGCGTTGCGTCGCGACCATGAACAATCGATCACCAATTAATTACTATGAACGAAACAACAAACAACATTCCTCCGCAAGCCGCTCCCAAGCCCGCCACTCCGATGGACTGCAAAGCGCCGTGCTGCGGCAATGCTCCCAAGGCGCCGCAAGCGCAACCGGCGGGGGCTTCACCCAAGAACATTCGCCGGCAGGGCAGGAAGCAGCATTGAGTTCCTTTCATTAGGCTGAAACACACTAACCAGAAAAAATGGAATGATCGGCCGGCGCCGATGAGGAACCCGGCGCCGGTTCCCGGTCCTGAAATCAAAATGAAAGAACTTTTGCAGACACTCCTGGAACTCCAGGCCATCGAATTCGACGATATCACTCTCCAGAGGTCGGACCCCGGGATCGAGGAACTGCGGGAGAGAATTCCGCTGCCGGTCCTGGGCCACTACAACCGGCTGACCGCCCACGGCAAGCGCGGCGTCGCCATTGTGATGCACCGGGTTTGCACCGGCTGCCATATGAGCCTTCCTGTCGGCACAATTGTCAGGCTCATGCGCGATGAGGATATCCAGGTCTGCGAAAATTGCGGGCGTTATCTTTATTTGCCCAGCGAGCCCGAGGACTTGTTTTTGAAGGGGCTGGAAAGCCGGCGTCCGGCTGAAAAAAAGAAGTCGCTAAAGTCCAGGACACTGGCCCATGCCGCCTGAAATCACAGCGACAACGACACGTTCACTCGCGGACTATACGCTTCCGCCATTGATTATTCCCAGGCTGCGTTCGCGGAATGTGCCGGATATCATTGCTGAATTGACACAGGTTTTGCATCAGCACGGGTGTGTGCGGGAGTCGTTGCCTTTTTACCACGCGGCGCTAAACCAGGAATTTCTGTCCAACCCGGCCAGTGGCAGCGGCATTGCCTTCCCGCATGCCCGCAGCGCCAGCATCAAGTTCCTTCGCTTCGCCTTGGGTCGCGTTCCCGAGCCGGTTCAGTGGCGAACACAGGATCATCTGCCCATTCAACTTATCTTCCTGATCGCGATCCCCGCCACCGAAGCCACCCTCTACTTGCAGGTTTTGTCGCGGGTCGCAAAGCTTTCCAGAGAACAGGAGGGACTTGCTGAATTGATGGCGGCCGCGGATGCAGCCCAGATGCATGCCGCCCTGGAACGGTGCCGGCTGTTGAACTGACGCGCCCCGGCCCGCTCCGGTTCGTTCCATCTCTGCCATTGGAT
>DASRKU010000092.1:0-3423 GCA_035648815.1 Verrucomicrobiia bacterium
CGCGGCATTCTGTTCCAGCATCGCCGGGAGTGCCGTCCATTCAGACGGAAGCGGATTCGTTGTCACAAGTGATTGATAGTCGGAATGTCCATGCCAGCCTCCGAGGCCTTCACCTGCGGATCATTCGGCCCATCGGTTGGTGAACACGTCAGCGACGTGACTCCATCATTCATGATACGGCGAGGAAATCAAGCGCCTGCCACATCGGCGCGTCCGCCGGGCCTTTGGTGAAGATGCTGTCGCGTTGCGGGTCGGTGTTGGCGCAGAAAAGGAGCGCGACTCTGTGAGTCGCAGCACCCGTGAACGACGAGACGGCGGGCAAAAGTTACGGCAGGTTGGCGATGCGTGGCCAGCCATTCTCCCAAACCATCGTGGAAATCTGCAATCGGGACTGGCCCGTTTGACTGTCGTAAGAGTGGAACAAGAGGTAATCCTGGCCGGAGTCCTGGAATACGGTTTGATGTCCGGCACCATGCCAGTTCGGCGTCACCGCTTCGACGACCGGCGTGCCACCGTCCTCGGCCAAAGATTTGCCGGTGCGGTCCAAGTAGGGTCCGGTGATCTTGCGGGCACGGCCCACCTTGACGTTGTAGGTGCTGTTGGTGCCGCGACAGCAGAAGTCGTAGGACGCGAACAGATACCAGTAATCACCCCGTTGCACGATGGTCGGGGCTTCAATGGCATCTTCCACCGGTGGCGTCTGATGCGGATGCAGGCGCGGGCGGCTGGCCAGAGAATAGAGCGTGGTGTCCGTGACCGAGAGCTTGCCGGTGGCCGGATCAATCCGCCGCATTTTGATCCCGCCCCAGAAACTGCCCCAAGACAGCCAGACGTTGCGCTTGTCTTCGATGACGAGGGTCGGGTCAATCGCATTGAAGTCGTCCACGCCTGGACGCGAACGGACGACCATGCCCTGGTCCACCCACTTGTAATGCGGGCTGGCCGGATCAAGTGTTTCGTTGACCGCCAGGCCGATGGCCGATTCATTCACGCCAAAGCTGGAGAGCGCATAATAAAGATAATATTTTCCGTTGAAACAGGAGATGTCCGGCGCCCAGGCTCCGCGCGCACGGGGGATTTCGTTCGTGGCCCATGCCGGCAAACTTTCAAAGACACTGCCGCATCGCGCCCAGTTGAGCAGGTTGGTGGAACAACGGATGGGAATGATTCCTCCACGCCGTCCGCCGCCCGTGCAGAAGATGTAGCAGGTGTTTTTCTCCTTGATGATGACCGGGTCATGCACGCTCAGGTCGCCCGAGAGTTTGAGCAGCTTCGGCTCCGCTGTCGCCGCCGGGAATGGCGTGCTGCGGCAACCCGAACCGATGAGCAGCAGCGCCAGCGAAGCGATCGCACAAATGCCCGGCAATGTTTTTGTCGCGTCAATGTCGGGACGTTTGGGGTTCATGCTGGGAGAATAAAATTAATCGCCGTGCGCTGCAACTGTGAATGATAAGCCGAAAAATTAAATCACGCGCAACGTGCGGAAAACGGAAAGGCAGCAACCGGCCGCCTCATGTGCGTCATCACGCCGTCGGGTTTTGAAGGATTCTTCGAGGAAATCGGTGCGATGAGTCCGCAGCAACCGCAGGACATCCCGCGCGGGATGGAGATTGCGAAAAAATTCGGGCTGGAATTCCTGCCGCCGCCCGGCGCGTGAGGAATTAACGCAACTGCGATGGGCAAATCAACTTTTCGCCTTGGCCAACAGCTTTTGATGAATTTGATCGAAGCTCCGGTGCGCAGTTGGACACATCAAAACAGCACCGCTCGGATGAACGCCGTAAATCGACTTCGGCTTCGAAACCATCTCCTGTCCTGCCAACGATACGCCAGCAAATGTCTCATTCCGTGAGGTGAATCCTTCCTTATCGAGTCGGCTCTTAACAGCATCCAAAGAACATGGCCGAGTTCATGAAAGCCAGCGGCCTCCACTTGTTTCTCGGCAATTGCTTCAACAGTTGTTTTATGGGAACTTCCCAAAACCTCTACATATGCCGACTAATAACTTCCATAGGATGAGTGTAAGTGGTATAACTTGCCGGCATGAAAGCACCTGGCCGACATATCCAACCCGTCGCCTGTGGCCTGTTTGACGGCCACCACCGCCTGGAACAAATCCAAAGCTTGGGCGACCCGCTGGCCGCCTTGAACGCCGTGATGGACTGGACGATCTTTGACCCCGTGCTGGCTCGGATTCGACGCGCCGAACCCAAGGCCCCGGGCGGTCGCCCGGCCTATCTGCCACTGACGCTGTTCAAAATTCTCGTGCTCCAATCGCTCTATGGGTTGAGCGATGAACAAGCGCAATTTCAAATCCTCGACCGCCGCAGTTTCCACCATTTTCTCGGACTGACCGAAGCCGACCCGGTGCCGGATCAGAATACCATCCGCGAGTTCCGCGAGAAGCTCACGCGCGCGGAACTTTTCAGCGAACTCTTCGCCGCCTTCAATGCACGGCTGACCCAGCAAGGTTTCATCACCCGGAAAGGCCAGATCATTGACGCGTCGTTTGTCGAAGTGCCCCGGCAACGCAACCGGCGCGAAGCGAACGCCGCCATCAAACGCGGGGAAGTGCCTGCCGGCTGGGAAGCGGATGCGAAACGACTGGCCCACAAAGACATGGATGCCCGGTGGACCAAGAAGAACCAGCAGATCTACTACGGCTGCAAGGAACACCTCGTGGCGGATTTGGAGAGCAAACTCATTGTGCGCGCCGAGGTGACGGCGGCGAGCGAACATGACAGCCAAGCTCTCGACCCGCTCACGCGCGCCGACGATCCGCCCACCTGGGCGGACAGTGCCTATGCAGGCGCACCCTGCGCCGCGATTTTTGCGGCCAAAGGAATTGTGGCCCACATCTGCGAAAAAGGCGTGCGCGGGCAAGCCCTGACCAAAGGTCAAAAGCGGTCGAACCGGGCGAAGTCGCGCCAGCGGGCGCGGGGGGAACATATCTTCGGCTTCAAGACCGGGAGCCTGGGGGGCAATGTTTCAACGGGCGATCGGGTTTGCGCGCAACCGGGCGGGGATCATTATGACGAACCTAGTCTAAAAATCGTTCATGGCCGCAACGTTCGCAGCAATCTTTTCGGCGCGATCTTTTGCGCCGTCGCTGTAGTAAGTGACGATCGGCTGTTGGAAGGTGGCCAGACCAAGTGCCTGAATTTTTTGGAGATCTCCGGGGCTGTCGGCTGCAAACGCGGCAACCTTCGCGAATACAAACGTGAGTGCGATTTGGGCAACGAACAGTATTCGAGTTGTTGGGTTGATTGATTTCATTTGGGGAATCTCTGCAAAAGTAATTGAACAAGCGTTGGAGTAAACGGATCAGAAGAGTCATGCAACCCAAACGCGAAAACCAACCGACCTTCTTCGATCTTGCCGTGCAGCAGCGCGGCAGCGCCAACCGAGTCCTGGAAACCATCA
>DASRKU010000093.1:0-5152 GCA_035648815.1 Verrucomicrobiia bacterium
GCTCCGATTCCACATCCTCACCACCGCATGCCTGCAAACCGGGTTCAGCCGGCACTTCCTCCTTGGATTCGGCCTGTTGTCGATGTTCCTGGCCGCGCCATTCATCCTGGTGCAAAAGAATCTCAAGCGGATGCTCGCCTACTCGAGCCTGGAACACGTCGGGCTGATTTGCACCGGCATCGCGATGAATACGCCCATTACGATTTTCGGCGCGCTGTTGCACATGGGGTATCATGCGCTGACCAAACCGGTTCTGTTCTTTGCGGCGGGCAACATCCATCAGACATTTCATTCCCTGGGATTCCGCGTGATCGGCCCGGGAGTGATCAAGGTGCTCCCCGTGACGGTGCTGCTGATGGGGCTGGCGGCGTGCGCGGCGGTGGGGCTGCCGCCCTTTGGACTTTTTTTGAGCGAGCTGACGGTCATCAGCGGAGGCCTGGCCGCGCATCAGACAACGATCAGCATCCTGATCCTGCTGGCGTTGCTGGCCTCTTTCTGCGGCATTCTTCAACAGCTCAGCCGCATTCTGCCGGGGACGCGCAAACATGCCGGGGAGATTTTCAAGGCGCGGCCATCGGACGGCGTGCCTGCAATGGTCCTGTTATTGGGGACCCTCCTGCTCTTCAGCGTGTGGCTGCCGGCACCGTTGCTGGAGGCCATGCACCAGGCCGCGGGCATCATCGGAGGCTCACGATGACGCTGGCGCTTCTCATTCTCATCCCGATGGCCGCGGGCTTGCTGTGCCTCACAACCTCCTCGCGCTCGCGGTGGCAGCTGTTGAACCTGACGGCTTTCGCGGCGGTGGCTCTTCTGGCAGTGAAGCTCGGCGCCAACGTGCTGGCGGACGGGAACCATGCCGTAACCGCTCTCGGGGGCTTTTTGCGCGCCGACGCGCTGAGCGCCCTGGTGGTTGGTTTGACGGCGTTCGTGGCGCTTGTCTCCGCGATCTACGCCGTCGGTTACTTTCGGCACGATGAGATGACCGGCAAGATCACCAAAGCGCAGTTGCGCCGTTATTACGTGCTCACGCCCTTGTTCATCAGTTCGATGATGCTGGTGCCGCTGGCCGACAACCTGGGCGTCATGTGGGTGGCGATTGAGAGCACCACCCTGGCCTCCGTGCTCCTGGTCACATTCTATAACTTGAAGACCTCGTTCGAGGCGGGCTGGAAATACATCATCATTGGCAGCATCGGGATTTCGCTCGCCCTCTTCGGCACCGTCCTGACCTACTATTCATCGGTTGGCGTGCTCGGGCCCGAAACGCACGGCGGCATGAACTGGTCGGTCCTGGTGACGGTTGCCGACAAGTTCGATCCAAAGGCGATGCGACTGGCGTTCATCATGGTTTTGCTCGGGTACGGAACCAAGGCCGGGCTGGCGCCGATGCACACCTGGAAACCCGATGCCTACTCCGAGGCGCCCGTGCCGACTGCCACGCTGCTGGGCGCGGCTTTCGTCAATTGCGCCTTCTACGGCATCGCCCGGTTCGATGTCCTGGCGGTGAAGTGTGTGGGCAAAGAATTTCCCTCCAGCCTGCTGATCGGATTCGGTCTGGCTTCCATTCTTGTGGCGGCGCCTTTCATTCTCACGCAGCGAAATTTCCGGCGAATCCTGGCGTATTCGAGCATCGATCACGCCGGCATCATGGTTGCCGCGCTGGGTTTTGGGGGGAAACTCGGGGCGCTGGGAGCTGCCTTGCATGTGCTGTTCCACGCGGTCACAAAGCCGCTGCTGTTCTTCTGCGCCGGCAATGTGCAGCAGCATTTCCAAACGCCGTATTTCGGGCGCGTGCGCGGCGTCATCCGCATATTGCCATGGACTGGCGGCCTGTTCCTGCTGGCGACGCTGGCGGTGACAGGCACTCCGCCATTCAGCATTTTTCAAAGCGAATTCATAACCTTGAGCGCTGCGCTGGCATCCGGCCGGGGTTGGTCCGCATTTTTGTTTATCGCCGGTGTGGTGACGATTTTTGCCGGGTTCCTCGCGCACATGACCCGGATGAATCTCGGGGCTCCCCGGTCGGACAGCCCGCCTCCAGCGCCGGAGTGCCCCTGGAAACTGGGAGCGATGTCGCTGGTCGCTGCGTCCATCGTTGTGCTGGGTTTCTGGCTGCCCACGCCTTTGCATCAGCTTTTGCAGCAAACGGCCGGAATCATCGGAGGCGCGCCATGACCCGGCATTTTCATTTTCTTTACGGCCCATCGGCTCCGAAATCCGTCCGAAGCACGTGACATGAACATTCTTCCTTCGCTCCAGCCCATTTTGAATGAACTGACGCAACGGTTTGGAAACCGGATTGAGGCGGTGCATGCGCCCCGGCCCAACGAAGTGTACGTGCACGCGCAAACAGACCTGGCGCCCGGCATCACCGCGCAGCTCTATCGCCATTTCGAGGCGCGCCTCGTCAGTTTCTTCGCCGATGACGCGCGCGAGAAAGACCGCACGTTCCATCTTTACTACGTTTTTGCCCTGGATGCGGAGGGCGGATTTATCATTCTGCGGGTGCCGATTTCACCGGAAAAGCCGGAGTTCACTTCCGTCACGAACGCCGTTCACGCGGTGGACTGGCAGGAGCGCGAAGTGCAGGACATGTTCGGCCTGAAACCGCTCTGGCATCCCAACCCGCGCCGGTGCGCCCTACACGATGATTGGCCTGATGTCCACCCGCTGCGCAAGGATTTCGACCTGCGCACCGTGCTGCCGGCGTTCAAGGGCGAGCGGCATAATTTCAAAACGGTGGAAGGCGAGGGTGTGTTCCAGGTGCCGGTGGGGCCGGTGCACGCGGGCATCATCGAACCCGGACATTTCCTCTTCAGTGTCGCGGGCGAGCCCGTGCTGTACCTGCAATTGCGGATGTTTTACGTCCACAAGGGCACGGAAAAGCTTTTTGAGAACCTTCCCCTGCCCCACTGCGTTCGTCTGGCCGAGAGCATTTCGGGCGATTCCAGTTTCGCGCATGCGACCGCCTTTTGCCATGCGGTCGAACGAGTCGCGGGAGTGGAGGCGCCGCCGCGGGCGCGGTTTCTGCGCTCAATCTGCCTGGAGCTGGAACGGATTTATAATCACATTGGGGACATTGGCGCGATTTGCACCGATGTGGCCTTTGTCACCGTGCACATGCATTGCCTGAGGCTCAGGGAGCGGGTGCTGCGCCTCAACGAGCAACTCACCGGCAATCGCCTTCTGCGCGGAATGGCCTGTTTGGGAGGCGTTCGTTTGGATTTCGATGCCGCCCAGGTTGAAGCGCTCTCATGCCTTTTGGCTGAACTTCGCCCCGAACTGGAATCCGTCTTGATGTTAATCGATAAATCGCCCTCGACTCTGGACCGGTTCAAAAACACGGGCGTCCTTAAACCGTCGGTGGCGCGGGACCTGGGCGTGGTGGGCCTGGCCGGTCGCGCGTCGGGATTTGACCATGATTTGCGCCGCGACTTTCCGCATGCCGCCTACGACCGCGTCCAAGTCAACGTCCCCGTATACCAGGTCGGCGACGTGGAACACCGGCTGCGAGTCCGCATCGATGAAGTGTGGGAATCGCTGTCGCTGATCGAGCAATTCGTCTCCAAATTGCCTGCGGGACCTCTGCGGACTGAAATTGGAGATTTGCCCGAGGATGCCTCGGCGCTGGGCTATGTGGAAGGCTGGCGGGGCGAGATTTTTCATTGGATTCGAACCGGGCCCGGCAACCGCCTGGCGCGATGCAAAATCAAAGATCCATCGCTTCAGAACTGGCCGGCCTTGAGCGAGGCGATCATTGGCAACATCATTCCCGATTTTCCCGTCGTGAACAAAAGTTTCAACCTGTCTTATTCCGGAAACGACCGCTGAATTATGTTTGGCATTTTAGGAAAGAGTTTATCGACCGGCATCGTCACCACGACTTACCCGGCCACGCCGCCGGAGATTTCGATCCATGCCCGTGGGCGGCCGGAGATTGACTGGGCGAATTGGAAGGACGCGAGGCCTGCGGCGGCGATTTGCCCGACCGGCGCGATCAGCCACGAGGACGATGGGGCCACGCGCAAGGCCCGGTTGGACCTGGGCAAGTGCGTGTTTTGCGGCCTGTGCGCCGATGTGGACAAAGCCATTCGTATGACATCCGACGGCCGATGCGCCGCGCGCAAGCGAGACGACTTGCTCACCAGCGCCAGCTACAGTCTCAAACCGGATGGCACCCACGGCGGCCTGCTCTCGCCGCTATCCAAGTCACAGGGAGAGAATGATCGGCTCCCGGTTTCGCAGCGCGAATCGATTGAAACTCTCGGCGGCAAGCTCAAGGAACGGGCCACCAAAATCTTCGGCCGTTCGCTCCACATCCGCGAAGTGGACGCCGGCTCGTGCAACGGTTGCGAGATTGAAATCATCAACCTGAACAGTCCCGTTTACGACGCGGAACGCTTTGGAGTCCATTTCGTGGCGTCGCCGCGTCACGCGGACATGCTGCTGGTGACGGGCCCGGTGGCGCGCAACATGGAGCTGGCGCTGCGCAAGACTTATGACGCCACGCCCGAACCGCGGCTGGTGGTGGCAGTAGGGGCTTGCGGATGCAGCGGCGGCATCTTTGGCGTCAACTACGCCACGCGCGGCGGAGTGGACCAGGTTATCCCCGTGGACCTCTACATCCCGGGTTGCCCGCCCAATCCGGTCATGATCCTGGACGGGCTCCTGCGCCTGCTGGGCAGAATTGATACGAGTTTCTGAATTGCCAACATGAAAAAAATGAGTTTAACTTAAAATTGCCCTATGAATGAATTACTTCATAACCTATTCAACCTCCAGATGCTCCAATTCGGTGAGGCTAAGGACAAGCACGTGGAGGAGAGCAAAGCCAAATTGAGGGCCAAGATCCCAGCCCCGATCCTCGCCCATTACGATCGTCTGACGGTCCGGGGCAAGAAAGCAGTCGCCCTCGTCCGCGACCAGGTTTGCACCGGCTGCCATATGCGCCTGCCCATCGGGGTGGTGGCAACACTGATGCGCGGAACGGATATCCAGGTATGCGACACGTGCGGGAGATACCTGCTCCTGGCGGAACCGGCGAAGGTCGAAGTCGTCGAGACGACGCCGGCGCCCAAACCGGCCAGGAAACCGCGCAAAGCCAAGCGCGCGCTTCACCCGGCGTGATTAGCCGTGGATGAAATAGCTCAGG
>DASRKU010000094.1:0-4999 GCA_035648815.1 Verrucomicrobiia bacterium
GTCGCCAGGCGGTTCCTGGCGATTTTTTATCCCGCCGCCGAGTTCCTGGAAACCACCCGCATTACGCGCGTGGAAAACGAGCCGTTCAAGACCAGCGGCAAAGTGCTCGTGACCCCGGGCTGGCTCGCCGTGTATGGGAAGGAAGTCCAGAACGAAGACGCCGCCGCCAACCTGCCTCCCGTCAGTCCAGGCGAAAAGGTCGGAACCCGCGATATCGAGGTCAAGCAGAACCAGACCAAGCCGCCGCCGCGCTACACGGAAGCCACGCTGCTCAGCGCAATGGAAGGCGCCGGCAAACTCGTTGAGGACGATGAGTTGCGCGAAGCCATGCGCGAGAAAGGCCTCGGCACGCCCGCCACCCGCGCAGCCACAATCGACGGCCTGGTTTACGAACAATACATTCTCCGCAATGGGCGCGAGCTGCAGGCGACCGCCAAGGCGTTCTCATTGATGGAGCTGCTCAACGGACTGGGCATCCCCGAATTGACCAAACCCGAACTGACCGGCGATTGGGAATTCAAGCTGCATCAGATCCAGCGCCGCCAGAAAAGCCGCGACGAGTTCATGTCCGAAATCGCCGACATGACCCGGCACATCGTCGAGCGGGCAAAGAAATTCGAGCAGGACACCATTCCCGGCGATTTTGGAGTCCTGAGCGTCCCGTGTCCCAAGTGCGGCGGGGAAGTCCGCGAACGCTACAAAGCCTTCCAATGCGTCAAATGCGACTTTTCCCTGTGGAAAAGCATCTCCGGACGGATGTATGAGATCGAGGAAGCCGAAGCGTTGCTCAGGGACAAGCAGATCGGCCCCTTGCAGGGTTTTCGCAGCAAGCTCGGAAAACCCTTTGCAGCCGTCCTGAAACTGACACCGGAATTTAAAATCGAATTTGATTTCGGGCAGGACAACAAGAACGGCACAGCCGTGGAAATGGATTTCAGCGGGCAGGAGCCCCTTGGAAAATGTCCCAAGTGCGGAGCGCGGATGTTCGAGGCGCCCATGAGTTACATCTGTGAAAAGGCAACGGGACCGAACCGGACCTGTGATTTTCGGACCGGCAAAATCATTTTGCAGCAGCCGATCGAGCGCGCCCAGGTCGTCAAGCTCCTGGAGACGGGCAAAACCGATTTGCTGGACAAATTCATTTCCAAAAAGAACCGTCCCTTCAAAGCCTTCCTGGTCCTGGACAAGGGCAAGGTGGGATTTGAGTTTCAGCCCAGGGAAAAGAAGCCCCGGAAGGGATCGGCCGCCGCCAAGGAACCGCCCGTCAAACTGGATTTTACCGGCAAGGAACCCATTGGCAAATGCCCGAAGTGCCAGGGGAAAATTTTTGAAACGGACTCCAGCTACATCTGCGAACGGTCGCAGGCCGAGAAGAGGCCGTGCAAATTCAAGGTCAGCAGGAATATTCTCCAGCGGAAGATCGAGGTGCCGCAAGTGCAGAAAATGTTGCAGGGAGGCAAAACCGATCTGCTGGACAATTTTATCTCGAAAAGCGGCAAACCCTTTTCGGCCTACCTGGTGATGGACGACGACGGCAAGGTCACATTCGACTTTCCTCCTCGCGAGGAACAGCAGACAAAGTAGTCGAGGGTCGAAGGTCGAGAGTCGAGAGGAAGAACAAACCCTCATCCCGGCCCTCTCCCGTCAGACAGGAGAGGGAGGACGGTCCTGACGCGTGGGATTGTTTGATGGCGTGTGCTGCACCGAACACGTTAACACTTCTCCCTCTCCCATCGGATGGGAGAGGGCCGGGGTGAGGGTTTGCTTTTTTGCCTCTCGCAGCTTTCGCACTTCGTTCTTCACCCTGCTTCCTCTATGCTTTCCGCGCACATGACTGCGGCTGCAAAAAAAGGACCGGCCGAAATAAAAGATCCCTGGATCAAAAAATTCATCACGCACCTTGGCACCGATCGCGGCGCCTCCGGTTACACCCAGCGCAACTACCAGCAGGCGCTGGTCGAGTTCGTTGCCTGGCACCAAAAAGAGCAGAGCCTGGCGCCCTCATGGGAGAAACTTCAGCGCGACGATTTCCGCGCATACCTGCGCTCTCTTGGACACAAAAAGCTTGGCCGCGCTCCAACCCAGCTTCGCTTTTCGGCGCTTCGAACTTTTTATAAATTCCTGGCGCGGCACGGCGTTGTTTCAACGTCTCCGATCCGAAATATCATCCTGCCGCGGCTTGCCAGGCGGCTGCCGAAATACCTGACGCCGCAGCAGATGCTGGCGCTGCTCAAGGCCCCGCTGCAGCCGCTTTCCGGTCGCAAGAAGAAAGGCCGGGGCAGGCCCGCATCGGCCGCCGTTTGCTATCGCGACGTGGCGATTCTAGAGACCATTTATTCCTGCGGACTGCGCGCGGCCGAACTGAGCGGACTGCGAGCCGAGGACCTGGACTGGGACGAAGGCCTGGTCCGGGTGCGCGGCAAAGGAAAAAAGGAGCGGCAGGTGCCGATCGGCGAGACCGCGCTGGTATCGATCAAGAACTACTGGAGCATGCTCGAGAGGGCCCCTGCGGGCCAGGGGCCGGTGTTCCTGACTCACGCGGCCACAGCCGGCCCTGTGGCTCCGCGCGACCTGCAGCGGCGGCTCAAGAAGTATCTGGCCATAGCCGGCCTGGACCCGTCTCTCACCCCGCACAAACTTCGTCACAGTTATGCCACGCACCTGCTCGATGCCGGGGCCGACCTGCGCAGCGTCCAGGAACTGCTGGGCCACGCCCACCTGGTCACGACGCAAATTTACACGCACGTGACCACCGAGCGGCTGAAACAAGCCTACGATCACGCCCATCCCCGCGCATAGTGTTGGTCACAAAGACTTCGTTTCCTTCGTTTGCTCGGTGTAAAAAAACAGAATCTCAGAATGCCCTCACCCCGGCCCTCTCCCATCGGATGGGAGAGGGAGAATGGATTCACGCGTTCGTTGCAAACCATGGCACAATTCGATCCAAAGCGTACGGCCCGCTGTTCCCCCTCCCATCGGATGGGAGAGGGTTAGGGTGCGGGTCTCTTCCCCTCGACCTTCGACCCTCGACCCTCGACTGCCTTATGATTTGATCCCGCTGAATCGCCGGGATATCCTCTGTCGCCGTAATCCGTGTGCTGAACACACAATAACTCTATCTGCTATGCAATACCGCGAACTTGGACGGACTGGTTGGAAAGTTTCAGCTATCAGCTTTGGCGCCTGGGCCATCGGCGGGACCTGGGGATCCGTGGAAGATAAAGAATCATTGGCCGCGCTGCATCGGGCCCTGGACCTCGGAGTGAATTTCTTCGACACGGCCGATGTGTACGGAGACGGGCGGAGCGAGCGTTTGCTGGCGCAATTGCGCAAGGAACGCCGCGAGAATTTTTATATCGCCACCAAGGCGGGGCGCCGTCTCAATCCGCATAATGCCGCCGGTTACAACCGGCAGAATCTCACCGCGTTCATCGATCGAAGCCTCAAAAACCTGCAGACTGAAGCCATCGATCTCCTCCAACTGCATTGCCCTCCTTTCGAGGTCTATTATAACCCGGAAGTGTTTGGAATCCTCGATGACCTGGTGAAGGCCGGGAAATTGCGGCATTACGGCGTGAGCGTCGAGAAGGTCGAAGAAGCCGTCAAAGCCGTGGAATTCCCCAACGTGCAAACCGTGCAGATGATCTTCAACATCTTTCGCGAGCGGCCGGCCGATTTGTTCTTCTCGCTCGCGCAGCGGCGCCGGGTCGGGATTCTCGCCCGCGTGCCGCTATCGTCGGGAATGCTGACCGGGAAGCTGACGGCCTCCAGCGCGTTCTCGGCGGACGACCATCGGGCATTCAATCGGAAAGGCGAAGCCTTCGATCGCGGAGAAACTTTTTCGGGTGTGGATTACGAAACCGGGTTGAGGGCGGTGGAGGCGCTGCGTCCGATGGCGCCCCGGGGGGCCACGCTGGCGCAACTGGCGTTGCGATGGATCCTGATGTTTCCGGCGGTGACCTGTGCAATTCCCGGCGCAAAGCGGCCCTCACAGGTGGAGGAGAACGTGTCAGCCGCCGATTTGCCGCCGCTCTCTCCCGATATTATGAAGAAAATCGGAAGCTTGTACGAGAAGGAAATCAAGCCCCTGGTTCATCAATACTGGTGAGCCGGATCTCCCTCTCCCATCGGATGGGAGAGGGACGGGGTGAGGGTTTTGTTCCCGTTTCTTGCCCATTTTTGATCTGGGCAATCCGCCCGTGAGAAGTCTCTGACAAACCCCGACACGACAGCACTACCTGAATTAGTTTGAGTCTCGTCACCTCGACTTCTACAACTGACGAACATGGGGACGAGCCGTCCCCACTCCAAACTCAGCCGATTTGCGCCAGACGTTTTCGGGCCTTCTCGCCGGCGGGAGTATTGCCGCATTCCTGGACGATTCGGTGCAAAATGGCGACAGCTTTCTCCGGCTCGTGCAAGCGGATATAAAGATTTGTCAGGTGAATGGCGGTGCGGCCCCAGCGTTCCGGATCGAACTTCTGCTTTAGTAATTCCTCATATTCCAGGGCGGCCGCCAGCGGGTTGTGCAGGTCCTTCTCGTAAATTTCGGCGATGCGGGTCATAACCATCGTCTGCCCGGGATCCTGCTTGAGATATTCCCGGAGAACACGAACAGCCTCGAGCGGATCGGTTTTGCGGGTCTTCTCAATCTCCTCCAGCGTGGCTGCCCCTGTGTCCTGGTTCTCTTCTGTTGCCACCGGAGTGAGATCAAACTTTTCGGCCCCCGCAAACTGCCGGACATCACAACCGACCAAAATCCCCAGGAGAATCCCCATGACGGCCGAACCGGCGCCCAGAAATATCATCCGTGCCACCGACGCATCGGCAACGTGATCCTGAACGCGCCCATGCTCCACCGAACACGAGTACATCAACAGGACCAGAGCGAGGCTCAGCCCGGCATACGAAACAATGCGCGGGAGCCGGCTCATGGCAAGTCGCCAGGCAAACTGAGATGTTCCATAGGCATCAGAGAAAAATAGCGGAAGGCCTAACC
>DASRKU010000095.1:0-3615 GCA_035648815.1 Verrucomicrobiia bacterium
GACAGCTTCTGAGTTTTCTGGCGCACAACAACACTGACGAGCCTGTCACTGGATTGCGCGAGGCCGCGCCTGGCCCAAAGGATCGCCCGCCGGTGAATTTCACGTTTCAACTCTTCCACCTCATGGTGGCCGTCGGCTTCGGTATGATTGCGATTGCCGCGCTCGGATTCCTCTACTTCCGGCGCGGGTCGCTGTTTGAAAAGAGGTGGCTGCTTTGGCTGCTGGTGCTGTCGGTGCTCGGGCCGCAAATCGGCAACCAGGCGGGCTGGTTCGCCGCCGAAGTGGGACGTCAACCGTGGATTGTCCAGGGGTTGCTCCGCACGTCGGAAGGATTGTCCGCCGTGGTTAAGGCCAACACGGTGCTGGCATCCATCATCCTGTTCGGCGTGGTTTATCTGCTGCTGTTTGCGGTGTTTGTGTATTTGCTCAATGACAAGATTCAGCATGGGCCGGACGAGACTGATCTGGCTCCATCCGGAAAACTGGCGTTGCCGGAAAGGAAAAAGGCATGAACTTCGGCTCGCTTGATCTCAACACGACCTGGTTCATTCTCATCGGCGTGCTGTTCACCGGCTACGCGATGCTGGACGGCTTCGATCTTGGCGTCGGCGCGTTGCATCTGTTTACCAAAACCGACGCGGAGCGGCGCGTCATGCTCAATGCCATCGGCCCGGTCTGGGACGGGAACGAAGTCTGGCTCGTCACGGGAGGCGGCGCGTTGTTCGCGGCATTCCCCAACGTCTATGCGACCGTGTTCTCCGGATTCTATCTCGCGTTCGTGTTGTTGCTTGTGGCACTCATTTTTCGAGCCGTAGCCATCGAGTTTCGCAGCAAACGGCCGATGCGCTGGTGGCGGCAGATGTGGGATGTGGGCTTTGCATCCGGCAGTTTGCTATCCAGCTTTCTCATCGGCGTGGCGATGGGCAACATCGCCTGGGGCGTCCCGATTGACGCGCGCGGCGAATATGCCGGCACGTTCTGGACTTTGCTGCAGCCCTATCCGGTCCTGCTGGGCATCACGACCGTGGCGCTGTTCATGATGCACGGGGCGATTTACGCGCTGATGAAAACCGAAGGCCCGCTGCACGACAAACTGCGTGGTTGGATCAGCAACTGCATCATCTTGTTCATTATCTGTTATGCAGTGACGACGATGGCAACGCTGCTTTACGTGCCGCACATGGCAGCGCGGGTACGGGCCAATCCGTGGCTGTTCAGCATCGCGATTGTCAATATGCTCGCCATTGCGAACATCCCACGCGAGATACATCACAGTCGCGACTGGCGTGCTTTCCTCTCCTCTTGCGTCGCGATGATCGCGTTGATGGGCTTGTTCGGTCTGGAAATGTATCCAAATCTGGTTTTCAGCAATCCAGAGATGGCCAACAGCCTCAACATCCACAACGCTGCTTCCTCGCAGAAAACTCTCGGCATCATGCTGACCATCGCGCTCATCGGAGTGCCCGTTGTTCTCGCCTACACCGTCAGCATCTATTGGATTTTTCGCGGCAAGGTGAAGCTCGACAAAATGAGCTACTGAAATTCGATTCCCATCATGGACGCAGCCTTTTGGAACAGCCGTTACGCCATTGCCAGCTACTACTATGGGGAGTCGCCTAATGCTTTTGTAGCCGCAACGGCATCACACATTCCAGCCGGACCGGTCCTTTGTCTCGCTGAAGGCGAAGGACGCAACGCAGTCCACCTCGCAACACTCGGTCACCGTGTCACGGCGGTTGATCAGTCGGATGCCGGTTTGGCCAAAGCCCGCCGTCTTGCCGCGACGCGAGGCGTCGAAATTGAGACAATGGTCGCCGATCTCGCGAACCACAGCATAACTCCTAATATGTGGGCGGGAATCGTTTCGACTTTTGCCCACCTGCCACCCGCGTTGCGGCGTAAAGTTCACGCCGATGTCGTGCTCGGCCTTCGACCTGGCGGTATTTTCATCCTTGAAGCCTACACGCCGGCGCAGTTGGCATTCGGAACCGGCGGGCCAAAATCACCTGAATTGCTGATGACGCTGGCCGGTCTTCGTGAAGAGCTTGCCGGACTGGAGTTCCTGGTCGCTCATGAACTTGAACGTGATGTGATCGAGGGCGACGGCCATATCGGTCGCGGCGCAGTCGTGCAGATTCTCGCCCGCCGGCATGAGTAACGGGTTTCTTCAACGCGGTGGGTTGTGGGTTTTGGGGCAATTCACACTCATGCTCGCAGTGGCTATTCTGGGCATGACTTGCCGCACCGAAACAAGGATTCTCGCGATGTTTGTTGGGGGCCTGTTTTTTCTCGGAGCCTCGGGCCTGTGCGGCATTGCCGGAATGGCGGCATTGGGTCGCAAACTGACACCGTTTCCCAAACCTGCCGCCCAAGCAGAACTCGTTCAGAACGGCATCTACAGCCTGATTCGCCACCCGCTTTATACGGCGGTCTTTTGCGCCGCCACTGGCTGGTCGCTGATACGTGGAAGCTGGTCGGCATTGGCTGCTTCTTTGGTTATGGCAGTGTTTTTCGACGCGAAGGCCCGGCGCGAGGAACACTGGCTGCGCCAACAGTTTCCCGATTATGACCGTTACGCTCAACAAGTCCGCCGTTTCATCCCCTGGGTTTATTGAGGGCACGCGGAACTTGATCGTCCGGCTCTGCAAGATGGCCTGTAACTTTTCGGTGTCTTGCGGCTCGGAATAGTCAAGAGCGACAAATGAAGTGCGAAGAACTACTGGCGATGTTGAACGAATACGTGGACGGGGAGATTGACCCATCCGTCTGCCGCGAGTTCGAGCAGCACATGGCAGGATGCAATCCCTGCAAGGTGGTTGTAGACACCGTCCGCAAAACAATCACCCTCTACAAGGAAGGGCAACCCTACGAATTGCCGGTGGCATTTCGAGAACGATTGCACGCCATTTTACGCGAACGATGGAAGGAAACGCATGCAAGCAAATCGCCCCAACAATGACCTTCCAAGAAACGATCAAACCCATGAAAACCCCAATCGGCTCTGGCTTGGGTCTATCGCAGAGAATGTGGTCCGACAAGCGGATGTCCCGGTATTCGTCGTGCCGCAGAAACAGCATGAATTCATCAACGCCTCCAACACAGTCCATGCCCGGTTTGGCAGCCATCCTGTGCCCGGTCAATTTCACCGAAGCGTCGCGTTCCGCTCTTCGGCACGCGGTGTCCCTCGCGCAACAGTTCAAGGCGCGGTTGATCACCCCGTGCATCGTCGAACCCGGTGACAAACGTGGAGTTGCTGAAGCCAAGCGTGAATTGGCCTCTTGGCTGAACGAAACAGCCGCTGGAGAATGCGATGTTCAAATCGTGACGAAGAGAGGGCAGGCAGCCGAACGAATCGTGTCGCTGGCGGCAAGATCGAAAGCTGATCTGGTGGTTATGGGCGCACAACGCCGCAGTTCACTTCAGACCTGGCTTTCCAGTGACACAACGGAATCTATGCTGCGCCACGCTCCTGCGCCGGTGCTCTTAGTGCCACATTGAATTCATGCTTGGTTTCGCCCTTGTATTGGCGGCGTTAATCGGCCTCTCATTGGGGCTGATGGGCAGCGGTGGCTCGATCATCACGCTGCCGGTGCTTGTGTATGTTGCCGGGATTCC
>DASRKU010000096.1:0-3056 GCA_035648815.1 Verrucomicrobiia bacterium
GTCATACGCCTTAAGCCGAATGCGAATTCGTTGTCCAGCCATAGAAAGAGCAATTGTCTGTTAATGGTCTTTACCGTGTGCCGCTCTCGATTCGAAAGCGGGCGTGAAATATAACAACGGGCTAACCGCATGCAATATGTATTTTTAAAAAATATTGCGAGCGGAAGCGGCCTGCAGGATTTCATGCGCGTGAGTGTCCGCGCAGGCAATCGGCGCTCCGAGCGGGAGCCCGATTACGCCCTGGCCGCGGGTTTCTTGGCAGCCGCGTCCAGGATCGTGCTCAGAATGCTCGTGGGAACCTGCTCGAATGTCAGCGGCTCCATCGAGTACGACGCGCGCCCTTTGGACAGCGAACGGATGGCCGTGGCATAGCCGAACATTTCCGAAAGCGGCACTTTGGCGCTCACAATCACCTGCCCGGGCTTGGCATCGATAATCTGGATCACGCCGCGGCGGCGGCTGACATCGCCCACCAGGTCGCCCTGGTACTCCGCGGGCGTGGTGAGCTCCACCTTCATGATCGGCTCCAGCAAAATCGCCCCGGCCTTCTTGACGGCATCTTTCAGCGCAAAAATACCGGCCATCTTGAACGCCAGTTCGCTCGAGTCCACTTCGTGAAATGTCCCGTCCACAATCTGCGCCTTCACATCGATCATCTGGTAGCCCGCCAGCACCCCGCCTTTGATCGCTTCCTCGATCCCATCGATAATCGCAGGGATGTATTCCTTGGGCACGGCGCCGCCGACGATCTTGTTCTCGATCTCAATCCCTTTGCCCTTTTCGTTGGGCTCGATCTTGACGACTGCGTGCCCGTACTGGCCGCGGCCGCCGGATTGCCGGATGAATTTGCCTTCGCCTTCCGCAGCCTTGGTGATGGTTTCGCGATACGCGATCTGCGGCGCGCCCGCATTGGCCTCCACCTTGAACTCGCGAAACAGCCTGTCACGAATAATCTCGAGATGCAACTCGCCCATGCCGGCAATAATCAGCTGGCCCGTTTCTTCGTTCGTGAAACACCGGAATGTCGGGTCTTCCTCCGCCAAACGCTGGAGTCCCTCGCTCATCTTTTCCTGGTCGGCCTTCGTCTTTGGCTCGACCGCCATGGAAATCACAGGCTCCGGAAACGTCGGGGGTTCCAGGGTGATCTCAAAATCCTCGTCACACAGCGTGTCACCGGTCGTGATGTTTCTCAACCCCACCAGCGCGGCAATGTCGCCCGCAAAAACCGTCTCCACGTCAATGCGCTTGTCCGCCTGGATCATCATGACGCGGCTGACGCGCTCGCGTTTGCGCGTGCGCGGATTATAAATCATGTCGCCCTTCCTGAGCTGGCCGCTGTAGGCGCGGAAAAAAACCAGCTTGCCCACATACGGATCCGTCCAGAGCTTGAATGCGAGCGAACAGAATTTGGCGTTGTCATCGGAGGGAACTTCCACCCTGCGCTCCTGATCGTTGGGATCCAGCCCATACGCCGGGGGAACATCCAGCGGCGAAGGCAGGTAATCAACAACGGCATCAACCAGAGGCTGCACCCCGCGCTTCTTGAACGCCGAACCGCAAAGCACCGGGACCATTTCGTTCTTGCATGTCAGCCGGCGAATGGCGGCTTTCAAAAGTTGCGGCGAAACCGGCTTGTTCTCGATCACCATCTCGGCAATCGCATCGTCCTTGTTCGAAACGGCATCCACGAGCTCCGCCAGCGCTTTCCTGGCCGGTTCCTTCAAATCGTCCGGAATTTCCGACACCGAATACTTCAGCCCCGTGTCGTCGTTCGAATCATAAATAATCGCCTTCTGGTTCACCACGTCGACAACTCCCGAGAAGTAATCCTCTTTGCCGATGGGGAGAAAAACGGGGTAGGCGTAGGCGCCCAGTTTCTTGCGCATGTCGTCGAGAGCATTCTCGAAATCCGCGCCGGTCCGGTCCATTTTGTTGACGAAAGCGATGCGCGGCACGTTGTACTTGGTTGCCTGGCGCCAGACTGTCTCCGACTGGGGTTGCACCCCCGCCACTCCGCAGAACACCGCCACCGCCCCGTCCAATACCCGCATCGAACGCTCCACCTCCGCCGTGAAATCCACGTGGCCGGGCGTATCAATAATATTCACCCGGTGCGGCACTCCGTTGAATGCCTTGTAAGTCCCATCCTCCTTCTGCGTCCAATAACAGGTCGTCGCCGCGGATGTGATCGTAATCCCACGCTCGCGCTCCTGCTCCATCCAGTCCGTAACAGTGTTGCCGTCGTCCACGTCGCCCATCTTGTGAATCAGCCCCGTGTAAAAAAGAATGCGCTCGGTCGTCGTCGTTTTTCCCGCGTCAATGTGCGCGGCAATGCCAATGTTGCGCGTCTGCTCCATGGGATATTGGCGCTTTGGCGAATTTCCGTGCTTCGACTTTTCCATCACTGCGTGCATGTTTAATCCGTTCCTGTCTGTCGTTGTCGTCCAATCAATTGATTGGTGTTGGGTTGGCCGCGTGGGGGACCCCCGGTCCGTTGCGAACGCTTCAACTCTCTTGATGACAAAAACGCCCCGATAAACGTCTGCTCGGGGCGTGTCAAAGCGTTCGTCTTACCAGCGAAAATGAGCGAAGGCCTTGTTCGCCTGGGCCATCTTGTGCACTTCGTCGCGCTTGCGGATGGCATTGCCCTGCCCCTGGAAAGCTTCCATAATCTCCGCTGCCAGGGCTTCCTTCATCGGGATGCCCTTGCGCGCGTCCGCAAAATCAACCAGCCAGCGCAACGCGAGCGCAAACTGACGCTCCGATGGCACTTCCAAGGGCACCTGGTAAGTCGCCCCGCCTACCCGGCGGGCTTTAACTTCCAGCCGCGGCTTGGCATTGTCAACCGCCCGCTGCAGGATTTCCAGGGGATTGGACGCGGGATTCTTCTCCGCGATCTGATCAAACGCGCCATACACAATCCGCTGCGCCGTGCTCTTCTTTCCCGCGCGCATCACGGTGTTAACAAGCCGCGAAACCAAAGGACTTTGAAATTTCGCGTCGGGGGCTGTCGGTCGTTTTGTGGCTCGGCGTCTTCGGGACATGGTTCTCGGTGT
>DASRKU010000097.1:0-9441 GCA_035648815.1 Verrucomicrobiia bacterium
ACCCTCTCCCATCCGATGGGAGAGGGACGGGGTGAGGGTCCGGGCATCGGGAATCTCAACATCCAACAACCAACATCCGACATCCAACATCCAATGGTGGAAAGGGCAGACACGGGGACGAGCCGTCCCCACACCATCTGCCTCTCCTATTCCCTGTCCCTGTTTCTCTTCGTGCTGGGGCTGATGTGCAAGCCGATGGTGGTGACGCTGCCGTTTATCATGCTGTTGCTGGATTTTTGGCCGCTGAATCGGTTCCATGGCAAAGATTGGAAGTCGAATGCGGGTGTGTTTGCCGAGAAACTGCCGTTCTTCCTGGCGGCGTTTGCGCTCAGCATTGTTACGATGGTGGTCCAGAGTCATTCCGGGGCTGTGATCAGCAGCTTGAGTTTGCCGGATCGAATCGCCAATGCGCTGGTGTCCTACTGCCGGTACGCGGGGAAACTGTTCTGGCCGGCAGATCTCGCTGTGTTCTATCCGCACCCTGCGCATTGGGCTCAGGGCCTGGTCGCGGCCGCTCTGGGCCTGGTGCTGGCAATCACAGGGGCGGCGTTGATCTGGCGCCGCAAAGTCCCCTGGCTGTTTGTCGGCTGGTTTTGGTTCGTCGGAACCCTCGTCCCGGTCATCGGGCTCGTCCAGGCCGGAGAACAATCCATGGCCGACCGCTATTCTTACCTGCCTTCGCTGGGCCTTTTGCTGATCGCGGTTTGGGGATTGAGCCACGTCCTGCGCGCAACTTTTTGGCGATCCGCCGCAATCCTTCTCGCCGCTGGGGCAATCCTTGCCTGCATGTGGCTGACCCGGGAACAAATCGGGTTTTGGAAGGACAGTGAAACCCTGTTTCGCCACGCCATCGCAGTGACTCGCGAAAATTACATGGCGCACAACAGTCTTGGCACCGCTTTAGGCCACCAAGGCCGGCTCGATGAAGCGGTCGATCAATTCCAGGAGGCGCTCCGGGAAAAACCGGGATACTTTTTTGCCCATGTCAACCTGGGGACAACCTTCCACAAGCAGGGAAAGCTGCCCGAAGCTGTCCGCGAATTGCAGGAAGCCATCCGCGAATCGCCGTCCTATTCTGCTGCGCATTGCAAACTGGGATCGGTGTTCGAAACCCTGGCGGAGCTTGATAAAGCCAGAGCGCAATTCGAGGAGGCATTGAAGGAAAAGCCGGACTATGCAGAAGCACGCGTGAACCTCGGCATTGTCCTGAGCAAACAAGGTCATCCCGCCGAAGCCATTCTCCAATTTCAGCAGGCATTGCGGGACAATCCTCGAAATGCCGAGGCGCACTATGCCTGGGGCGCGGTTCTTGATCGCGAGGGAGAACCGACAAATGCCGTCGAACATTACCGCGCATCCTTGGTTTTGAACGACGCCAACGCCGACGCCCATTATAATCTCGGCAGCGTTTTGGCGCGGACCGGGCTGCTGGATGAAGCGATTCAGGAGCTGCGCCGGGCAATCGAACTGCGGCCGGAATCGGAATCCTACAACAACCTGGGAGTCATGCTGGAGCGAAAGGGACTGATGGATGAGGCGATTGCCTCCTACACAAAGGCTGTTCAATTGAAACCGGGCGACGCCAGGGCGCATTACAACCGGGGGCTTGCGTTGTGTAAAACGGGCCGCATCGACGCCGGCATCGCCGAATTCAACGAGGCCTTGCGTCTGAAACCGGGTTACGCCGAAGCTCAAAGAGGGCTGGACCTGGCTTTAAGGGTCAGGAACTCTCTTCAGAAGAACGGGTCCAAACCTTGAACCTGAGAATTTCCGTTGCACTGTTCGTGTTGGTGACAGCGACATTTCTGTCCGCTGTTCGCGGCGGTTTTGTCGGATTGGATGACCCGGAATACGTCACAGGCAATGATCATGTCCAGGCCGGACTGACCTGGCAGAATGTGGCCTGGGCGTTCCATAGCACAGCGGCATCCAACTGGCATCCCTTGACCTGGATCTCGCACATGACCGATGTGCAACTCTTCGGGCTCGCCCCGTGGGGCCATCACCTGGTCAGCATCCTCCTGCACGCATTCAATGCAGCGCTGCTCTTTATCGTCCTGCGCCGAATGACGGGCGATGTCTGGGCCAGTTTTGTCGTCGCGGCATTCTTCGGGGTGCACCCGCTGCGCGTGGAATCGGTTGCCTGGATTTCCGAGCGCAAAGACGTCCTGGGCGCGGCGTTTTGGATGCTCACCCTTTGGGCCTATTCGCGATACGCCCAGCGCAAGCCGGGAGTGGAGAGCCGGGAGTGGATTGCGACGCCCGATTCCAGACCTTTGGGTTTCACGCCGGCAACCTACGGCTTCTATTTTCTGGCTCTTGTGTTTTTCCTTCTTGGATTGCTGGCCAAGCCGATGTTGGTGACCCTGCCCTTTGTTTTATTGTTGCTGGATTACTGGCCCCTGCGGCGCTGGCACAGGCCGGGCATCTTGTTGCTGGAAAAAGCGCCGTTCTTCCTGGCCGCCGCGATTGCCAGTTACGTCACGTTCGTCGTGCAGCAACAGGCCGGCAGCGTCTCGGCAGCTATTCCATTTTCCGATCGCGCCGCCAACGCGCTCGTCTCTTATTGGCGTTATCTGGGCAAATTATTTTTCCCAAAAGATTTGGCTGCTTATTACCCTTTTCCCAGCCATTGGCCGTGGGTGCTGACGGCCATGGCGGCTGCCGCGTTGATTGGAGTTTCCGTTCTCGCGATTTGGCATCGGCGAAAGCACCCGTACCTGCTCGTCGGATGGGCCTGGTTCCTGGGCGTGCTGGTGCCAGTGATCGGGCTTGTGAAGGCAGGCGAACAGGCCATGGCTGACCGGTACACTTATCTTCCGTCGGTCGGGATCCTGATCTGTTTCATTTGGGGCGTCCGGGACCTGCTGGCGGGGTGGCGTTATAGATTTATTTTTTCAGCCATGATCGTGTCTGTCGCGCTGGTTGCGTGCATTGGTTTGACCCAGCATCAGATTGGATTTTGGAAGGACAGTGAAACCTTGTTTCGACATGCCATCGCGGTGACCAAATCCAATTATCTCGCCTACGACAACCTGGGCACAGCCTTGAGCGCCAAAGGTCTCACCGACCAATCGATCAAAGCTTACGAGGAAGCCCTGCGCATCAGGCCTGACTTTGCGGAAGCGCACAATAATCTCGGGGCGAGCCTGGAAAGGAAGCACCTGTTGAAGGAGGCCATCGACCATTTTGTCCAGGCCATCCGCCTGAACCCTCGCCTGGCAGGAGCGCATTACAACCTGGCTTCCGCCCTCGCGGAGGCCGGGCGTGTGGACATGGCGATTGCGGAGTATCAAACGGCGATCCGGATCAAGCCTGACTATATTGATGCGCATTACAACCTGGCGAACCTTCTGAACAGCGCCGGCAAATTTGACGAGGCGGCCAGTGAATGCCGGCAAGTGCTGAAACTGAATCCCCGGTGGGTGGAGGCAAATTACAACCTGGGTGTGGCGTATTGCGGCGCGGGCCGGCTGGAAAGCGGAGCTGCGGAGTTTGAGAAATTTTTAAAACTGCAGCCCAATTCAGCATATGCCCCCGATGCGCAGATGGCGCTGGGAGCGATTGCGGAGAAGCAAGGCCATACCGAGGAAGCCCGAAGCCGGTTCTCGCAGGCAATCCGTCTGAAGCCCGATTCGGCCCGGGCCCATGCCGGCCTGGGCAGCGCCCTGCAAAAGCTCGGGCGCCTGGAGGATGCGGCCGTTGAATTCCGCGAAGCCCTGAGGCTGTCGCCATCGGACTCTGAAACCCGCAGGAAGCTTGAGGAAGTCCTGAGCGGGGAAAAGTAAATGGTTTTGGAAGGGCTGTAAGCCGAATTTTGTCTGCCCCGTTCCGCTTGCGCGGCCCAAGGGAGAGAATCATTTGTCTATGCAGCCAGTACCCGGGACCCCTTTCGCTTTCGCGAAAGAAGGAGCGGGCCGCTCCAAGGTCCCCTATTTGGCCTTGCACCGGACAGGGTTTTCCGTGCCTCCTCGCTTGCGCTCGGAGCGGTGGGCTCTTACCCCACCTTTTCACCCTTACCGCGCTTCGCGATCTCAAATTTGAAATTCAAATTTGAAATTCAAAGACAGCGGCGGTCTGATTTTCTGTGGCACTATCCGTTGAGACGCCTCGCGGCATCGTCACCCGCGTGTATCTCCAAGTGGCCGGCTTGCGCCGACCGGCCCGAAGTTACGCGGTATCCCGCCCTATGGTGTTCGGACTTTCCTCCCCGCTCTGTCAAGAACCGCATCCGGGCAGCTCCTGAAAGAGCGGGGCGATTCTCCACCCTTCCAAAACCAGCTCAAGATTACCTGAAATATGGGTTCTGACAATATGGGAGTGAAAACCAATGGACGAGAGGGCGCATTTCACATTTTTGGGTAGCGCGGCCCAGGCTCCTAATCTTAATCCTTCTCTTAATCCTAATCTGAGCAATTGCGCGGGATCGTTTCGATGCTGGCGGGCTTAATTAGGGCTAATTCCGATTGCCGGATGCACGAAGGAGATTGGGATTAAGATGAGGATTAGGATTAAGAGGGACCGCCCAAAGAAGTGAAATGCGCCCTGGACGAGACAACCGCGGGGCCGAGGGCAACCGCACTCCAGGACGCTAGCGCGCAAATCGCCACCGCGAAAACAGGACCCACCCCAACCAATCCATACACAGCATTTAGCAACATATGGTTAGTCTGAAACCCAGTCCGCGTTGATGATGTGCATCGTAACGATGCGCTTGAAAGCAACAGACTGCAGAAATCCGGGCGAAGAAAGCCGGTGCGGGCTCTGTCCATTAAACCTCGTGCAGGAAGGCGTGGCGGTTCGAATCAAGCAGCTCTGCGCCAGTCCGGAAATTCAGAATCGGCTGCGTGAAATCGGGCTTTGCGAGGACCAGATTATCAGGCTCGTCACGGGCAAAACGAATTTCATCTGCCAGGTATGCAATGCACGCCTCGCTCTCAGCGAGCAACTGGCCCGGTTGATCCTGGTCGAGCCGATCCCCGCGAGCATCTCCCGCACCCCGTTTCGCTGACGCCTAAACCGGGCGCGCTCCGGGCGCCGGCGCGATAACTGAGAGCCCTTGTTCCTCCTCGAACTGCCCGATCATCCGTTCCAACGCTTCAATCCACAGCGGGTGCTCATTCATGCAAGGAATCTGGGCGAACTCTTTTCCACCCGCCTGCAAAAACGTGTCGCGTCCGCGAATGCCTATTTCCTCCAGGGTTTCCAGGCAATCGGAGACGAATGCGGGGCAGATGACGAACAGCTTCCTGACTCCGCGCCCCGGAAATTTTGCCAGCTCGTGATCCGTGTAGGGCGCCAGCCACGGGTCGCGGCCCAGGCGCGATTGGAAAGCGACGGAATACTTTTCGCGCGGAATGCCGGCCTTTTCCACGAAGGCCTTCACGGTCGCGAAACATTGTGCCCGGTAACAGGTGGCGTGCGCGGGGCTGCTGACCTGGCAACAATCCGGTCTGCACAGGCAATGGCTGCCCGTCGGATCGGCCTTTCGGATATGCCGCTCCGGCAAGCCGTGGAAACTGAACAGAAGATGATCGTAATCCTGCTTCAGGTAATCGCTCGCGCTGGCCAGCAATGCGGAAATGTAACCGGGCGCGCTTCCAAAGGGCGCCTGAACCTGAAGGAGCATCCCCGGCATCATCCGCGCCGCCACCTCCTTGACCCGTTCGACGGCGGTCTCAAAGCTCGACATCGCAAACTGGGGAAAGAGCGGAATGAGCAGCAAGTCGTCAACGCCCTGTTCACGCAGACCTGCCAGGGCGGACTCGATGGTGGGATTCTGGTATCGCATGGCCAGCGCAACGGGAATGCGAACCCGTTTTTGCAGCGATTCCTGCACGCGCCGGCTGATGGCGACTAACGGCGATCCGTCCTTTGTCCAGATGCTTTGATATGCATGGGACGCCTGTTTGGGCCGGGTCGGAAGAATGCCAAAGTGGACCACGCAAAAGCGGACCGGCCAGGGCACATCCAAAACTCGGGGATCCATCAGAAATTCACGCAAGTACCGCCGCACATCGCTCACCGAAGGCGAATTGGGCGAACCCAGGTTGACCAGTAACACACCTTTGCTCATGTCGTCAATTTCCCAAAACTCCGCTGTCCACCGCCCGTTCCACCACGTCGTGACCGGACACAATACAGTCGCCGAGCGAAATCCCATTCCGATAATGTCCGGCGAAAAACAGCCCGCGCGCCGAGGACTCCAAATCGCTCATGAAATCGCGATAGCGCCCGTAACCGATATTATACTGCGGGATCGCCTGTCGATAAAACACGCAGTGTTGAAACGTGGGTTTTCCACGGACTCCCAAAATCACCCGCAGATCCTCGCAGGTCAGGGCGTAGAGCTTTTCAGGCGGAAGCGACGCCAATTCAGGAGAGCGTTCCCCGCCGATATAACTGGTCAGCGTGATGTGGCCTGCGGGCGCCCGATTCGGAAAGAGCGAAGATGAAAAAAGCGTCCCCAGGATTCTGAAGCCCTCCACTTTGGGAATCAACATTCCGAATCCCTGGCATGGATGGTCGACATCTTCGCGCCGGAATCCGAGGACCACGCTGGCGACTGGCGGATAACGAATTTCCGAGAACACGTTCAAGTCGAAAGGCTCGATTTTCGGGCCATCCGTCCCGGAGCCGGCACGGTTGATTTTCAAGGTGGCGAGATTGTGGGCTGTCCCGGCGTAAATGGCGGCGCGATGGCTTGCCCGGGTTTCTCCGGCATGACTCCGCAGGTCGAGGTCCCAGCCGTTGCCGGTTTGGTTCAGAGCAACGACAGAGGTGTTCAGGTGGACGGAGTCGCCGAGTTGATCGCGCAGTGAGTCGGGCAGGACCTGCAGGCCGTCATCGAAAGAGAACTTGGCGGCGCGATCCTTGGCGACCTCGCCGCGTTTTTTGCGCTCCCTGGCGCCGAACAACTGGCCTTTGATCAACGAACCGTAGCGCTCCTCCAATTGCGCCAGCCTGGGAAAAGCTTGCGTGACCGAAAGCTTCCAAGGATCCCCGGCGTAAATGCCCGCGACCAGAGCATCGATCGCCTGGTCCAGGAACTCCCGGTTCAGCCGACGGACCACGAATTGGGCAATGCTCTCCTCGTCGCCATGGCGCCGTCGCGGCACGAAGGGCTCGCGCAAAACGGCGATCTTCGCCCGGACCGAGAAAAGGTCTGTGGTAAAAAAGCCGGCAGGCGAACTGGGCATGGCAATCGGCCTCTTATAGCGCACGACATACCGCGCTTCGGATTTCGGATCCGGATCCAGGCGGCGCGATTCCAACCCGGCGTCGCGGATGAGTTGCGTGATTTTGGGTGATGTTTCGAGAATGGTGTTGGGGCCGAACTCCGCGAGATAGCCGCCTTCCTGAAGCGATTGGATCACGCCTCCCACGCGCGCGCTGGATTCATAAAGGGCCACAGGAATGCCGCGGCGTTTGAGGTAAAATGCGGCGGTGAGCCCGGTGATTCCGGCGCCGATGACCGCGACTGAGTTCATAAGAAAAGGGGACCCTCACCCCGGCCCTCTTCCGTCAGACGGGAGAGGGAGAATTGATCGACGCGTTGGTTGCAACCAGATGACAAGAAGCCATCCCAAGCGTCAGGACGGTCCCCCTCTCCCATCGGATGGGAGAGGGCCGGAGTGAGGGTTTTCGTTTTCCTCTTTCTTATCAGGCTGCCTGCGAAAAACCGGGAGCGCACAATTCTCCGGATGTGAGGAACGACCCTGAAGCACCCGCCACAAAGTCGAGACCACTTCACGCCGCCCTTCCGCGGTGACAAGCTGATGGTTCCAAATCCTCTTGACCAAAATACCCTACGAAGCAAGAGCGGCATCTCTCTTCTTGTCCATTTCCATCCTGGATGGCAACCCGTGTCCAATTCCATCGAGCTCGACGACCAATTTCGCCTCGATGCAGTAGAAATCGAGAATATGCCTTGAATCGGGGTGCTGACGGCGAAATTTGTACCCAGCCAATCGGCGCGAACGCAAGAGTCGCCAAAGGCGCTTCTCTGCCCATGTCGCCCTTTTCCTAAGTGCCCGCGCCCCGGCTGCCCCTGACATGCAAAACGAAATACCGAAACAGGGAATGGTTGGCAAGGGGACAACGAACCCTCACCCCGACCCTCTCCCGTCGGACGGGAGAGGGAGGAGCGTTCGACGCGTTCGTCGCAATCACACGCGGCCAAGTCATCCAACGCGTCAGAATGGTCCCCCTCTCCCATCGGATGGGAGAGGGATGGGGTGAGGGTTCTCCCGCCGATGCCGCGCTGCAGCCTCATGATCAAATCGTTCTGGAATGTTTCCTGTCGCCGGCGCCGGAGAGCGTGCTGTCAAAACACATGGCGATGTTGCGAATGAAAAGCCGCCCGGTGTCGGTGACTTCGATGCCGCCGTCCAGCCTGCGGACAAGGCCATCGGCTTCAAAGGTTATAAGCGAATCGAGCTCCTGCGCAAAATGTGCGGCGAAATCGATGCCCAGCTTGCGGGACATGGCTGCGAAATTCAACGAGAGATCGCACATGACGCGCATGATGGTTTCACGGCGGATTTTATCCTCCTCCGTCAGAAAATATCCGCGTTGGAGCGGGACGCGCCCCTCGTCGAGCGCCGCCTGGTAGCTTGGAAGGTCCTTCTCATTTTGCCAGTACGCCTCCGGAATTTGCGAAATCGATGACATGCCGAACGCATAAATATCCGCCCCAGCCCGCGTGCTGTAACCCTGAAAGTTGCGCTGGAGCTGTTTGCTTCTTTGCGCGACAGCCAATTCATCGTCAGGCCGCGCAAAATGGTCCATCCCGATATACACGTAGCGATTATTTTCCGTGAGTTTCTCAATGACCAGCTTGAGCAGTTGCAGCTTGGTTTCCGCGTCAGGCAGATGTTGTTGTTGCTCGAGAATTTTCTGCGCGGGCTTGATCCACGGGACGTGCGCATAGCTGAACACCGCCAGGCGGTCCGGCTGCATTTCCAGGACAATATCCAGCGTCTCCCGGAATGACTCAACGGTCTGATGCGGGAGACCGTAGATCAGGTCAAGGTTGATGGATCGATAGCCCAACTCGCGCATCCAATCGATGGCTTGCCGTGTCATGTCACGCGGCTGCACGCGATGAACCGCCTCCTGCACTTTCGCGTTGAAATCCTGCACTCCCATCGACGCCCGGTTGAATCCAATGTCCCGCAAGGCCACCAGGTGATCGCGAGTCAGCCGCCGCGGATCCACTTCCACGCTGGCTTCCGCGTCGGCAGAAAATCGGAAATGTTTATGGATGATGTCCCCGAGCAGCCGGATTTCGTCGGGGCGAAGAAACGTGGGGGACCCCCCGCCGAAGTGGAGTTGCACCACCTTTCGGTCGCGATTGAGTTTCGGCGCCATCCCGGCCACCTCCCGGCCCAGGGCTTCGACGTATGACTTTCCCTTGTCATGATTCAGTGTGATGACGGT
>DASRKU010000098.1:0-4637 GCA_035648815.1 Verrucomicrobiia bacterium
TAATACGAGTGCGCCGAGGTGTCCGCCCGGTTGAAAACCAGGCCCAGTACTTTTGCCTGCCGCTGGCGAAGCAGTTCGAGGGCTTCGCGGACCTGCCGCGCGCCCGAAAAATTGCCGCGCACCACAAACAGGGTGCCATCCGCCTTCGGCGCCAGGGTGGTTGCGTCATCGGCTGCAAAAACGGGGCTGCTGTCTATGAGCACATAATCGAATTGCCGGCGCATGCGGGCGAGGACCTGATCGAAGGCCTGGCTCAGGAACAAGTCGCCGGAGTGGCCCGAGGCTTTCCCCCGGGAGAGGAAGGCAAAGTTCTGCAGGGAGTCTTTTTGGATGACGCTGTCCAGGTTGTCCGGTTGATGCAGTAATTCGGCCAGGCCCGGTTCGCACTGCAGGCCCAGCATTTTATGGAGATGGCCCTTTCGGAGATCGGCATCCACCAGCAGCACGCGTGAGCCTCCCAGGGCCAGGGTCCGGGCCAGGTTCGCAGCAACGGTGGACTTTCCTTCATTCGGGACGGCGCTGGTGATGAGCAGGACCTTGGGCCGCTCGCCTTCCACGGGCAGAAAGAGCAGCGCCGAGCGAAGGCTGCGATACGACTCGGCATACATGTACCGCGGGTCGTTAAGCTCCAGCAGAGACATGGCGACTTCGCCCTGCTGCGTCACTTCCGGCAGCAGGCCAACCACGGCATCTCCAATTGTGGCGTTCACTTCGATAACGGAGGTGAAGCGGTCGTCGCGAACGGTGATTAACGCGATGATCCCGCCCCCCAAAGCGAGGCCGCCAAGAATTGCCAGGGCTAACAGGGTCAAATCCCGTTTGTAGGAGCGTTCGGCCGGGGAGGCCGGCTCCAAGATGGCGAGAGTCGCCTGATCTATGTTCCGGCTGATATCCACGTTTTGCAGGAGATTCACGAGCCGGTCGTAAAGGCCTTGAGTACGACTGACGTTCAGTTTGAGGTGTTCCGCCTCGGCGATGCGGGCATTGGCATCAACCACCTTGACTTCCCATTCCTTGATGGAGGCCTGCACGCTGTCCGCCCTCATTTTAAGGGCCTGCTGGGTCGTGGCGAGTTGTCCGCGGCTCTGTTTGCGGTATAGTTCGAGCAGTTTTTGGCCCCGTTCAATGTCCGCATCGAGCTTGATGATTTTGGGATGTTTGGGCCGCAGGTATTTGCTGAGTTTCTCGCGCTCGATCTTCAGCAGTTCAACCTGTTGGAAGGCCGACTGGCGCTCAACCGTGGCTGCCGACGAAGCAGAATTCTGCTCGCGCAGAGAATCAACCAGAGACCCGGCGAAATTCGTTGTCCCGGCCCCGTTCATGTCCTGTTCGAGTGCGGTGGCCTCAAGAAGCTGAGATTCCAATTGATAGTCAGAAAGTTGAGTTTTCAGTCTGGCCAGATAGCTCCCCGCAATGGTGCCTTCTTCCTGCAGGATGGCCAGGTTGTTTGTCCGCTCGAAGGTTGTGAGGGCATCCTGGTCGGCTTTCAGATCCCGTTCCAGGCGCAGAACCTGCTCGGAAATGGAGGCGAGTGTGTCACCGGAAACCACCTTGCGAATATTCTTCTTGTACTCCAGATACTCGTTCATGAGGCTGTCCAAATAAGCCTGGGTGTAGGCTGGATTGGAGCTGCTGGCTTCAACCACAAATACCGAACTCTTGGGCGCCTGCGTTACCTTCAGTTTTACGCCCAGGGGTTTGCCATCCTTGCCCACTGGGACGGTATTGGTGCTCACTGCCTGCAGGCGCGCCAGCGTCAACTGCCGCATCCGGCCGCTTCGAAGCAACTCGGTCTGCGTGCCCAGATAATTCTGCGGGTCCTCCGTGAAAAGAGCGCCCTCGGGCAGGCGCATTTTTTCGGTTTCCCACATGGCCGCGCTGGAAACAAAGGTCGGAGGCGCCAACAGGAACCAGACCATGGCTGCGCCCAAGGCAAGCGTCACCGTCAGAACCGGCACCCACCAGTATTTCCGCAGGAAAGCAATAAACTTCTGGATGCGGAATGGCGAAGCGGGAGCTGAATGGTCTTCCGGAGCATCAATCAACTCGTAGCCCAGTTCCGGCGATGGTGGTGTGGGTGTATTCACGAGCGGCCAGTCTTTGGTTGGTTCGTTTGCATCGGTGGCTTGCGGGGTTAGAAGCGAATCATTCGCTCCGGGATGTAAATGAGGTCGCCGGGCTTCAGCGGCACGTCATTCTCGGTTTTACCCTTGTCAAAAATCTGGCCCACATCCACGACCAACGTCTCCTTGTCGATTTCGCCAGTGCCCCCCTGACGCGTGATTTTGACATGATGCTGGTCGGCGAAGTCGGTGAAGCCCCCGGCGCGGAGGATGGCCTTGCTCAGCGTCAGGACTTCATCGCTCGGAATATCCTCCGGCCCCGGCATCCGAACCGGGCCGACCAGATACACCTTGCCACGGCTTTTGGTCATCAAATCCACGGAGATGATCACCGTGGCCTGATAATAATAGGTCTTTTCGAGTTCGACCTTGAGTGCTTGAGCCAATTCTTTGCAGGTCTTGCCGACAGCGGGATAGTGCCCGATATAAGGAACTTCCAAGTCTCCTGAATCCCTTACGGTGAGCGGCATGGGATCATTCTCATCTTCCTCAATCCGGAAGCTAATGCGGTCGCCGATGGCCAAACGATATTGATCGTCCGAGGCGTCCATGCTGTTCGTGGAAATACGGCTGGCGGAATTCGTGCCGCCTTGAGTTATGGAGCCTGCCGCGTTGAGCTGCGGACCGCCATTGGTGGCCAAACCGGCCGGCAAACTGTTCGTGGCGGACCGGGATGCGGGGTTTTCGGAAAACAGCGATTCTCTGGAGGACGATGCCGGCATATCGGCAAACAGCGGTTCTCCGGAAAACGAACAGGAGGTTCCGAACAGCAGACACAGAGCCGCGAGCAACAGCGGACCCCCATGGGTTTTGGCAACCGCACTGTCATGCGGGGTTGGCTTTTGAACCAAATGCGGACCGAAATTTGGTTGATGCAATCTAAAATTCATTGGGGGGTGTAGGTAATCTGCAGCCCAATCATGTTCTGCGTGTATTCTCTCGACGGCACATTGGAAGACCTCAGAGTTAACCGGTAATTCGCGCTGATCGTGACTTTTTTCATGGGAGAATAGGATAAATTCAACCCGCCTCCGTACCAGTCGTAATTTTTTTCTTGGAGGCTTGCCTGTTGTCCGCCGCCTTCGGTTCCATGTTCGTAAGAGAACGAGGTTTGCAGGGTCACATCCTTGATCACCTTCCAATTAATATTCGGGCGAACGTAGGAGTCTACAATGGCATCGGATTGTATGCCCGGCATGATTTCGTGCCCGGCGCTCAACGAATAGCTCAGAAAGCCGGTTATTTGATGCGTCAGGGTTAAATTGGCGTACCAGGAGGTCAGGTTCCCGCCTTGAACGGAAGAGCTGGTCTGGCTGGATTTAAAAATCGTATAGCCGAAATGAGGTTGAACACTGAAATAAGACCCCGGCCGCCAGTCTCCATAAATCCCCGCGCTATATACCTGATTGTCGTTCAGCACCGCCTGGTCGTAGGTCGTGAACGAAGCCGTGCCCTCCACGCCGACGGTAAGCCTGGGATTAAATTGCAGACCGGTCCGCGCATCGACCAATTCCGCCGCATGGTTGATCTGGTTAAACTGACTGGACAGGGACATGACGTTTTGGTGGTCATAGCCGAGGGTCAAGGTGACGTCCTCCAAGTCCCACGTGCCGGACAGCCCCGCCGTGTTCTGAAAAGTTCCGTAACTCCCGCTTCCGGTCCCCGCCACCGCCGCTGCCTGCGAGGGGTCTTGAGAATATTGGGGCCGGTCGTGAAAATTGAACCAGAAATCCGTTACATAAACGTCAAACGAAAGCTCCGACCCCGAGTCCATACGCCACTGACTGTATTCATCATGATTGATATATTTGTCGTAGCCAAAATCGACCGAAAGGTTCAACAGATTGTACGCACCGAGGGGATAACTCGCGTTCAGCGCAATCAAAGGCCGCAGAATAAAATCAGTTTTGGTGTTGTCCCGGGAAAGGTTAATATTGTCATTCCAATCCAACTCCAGTGAGGGCACGACCAGCAGCCGGAAGTCACCCGACTTGACGGTGTAGGGCAGGGATTGAAGCTGGAGGCGCCGGGCCTCGGCCGCCGCATCGCCGGCCATTGAGTTTCGCAAGGCTTCCTGCGCCGTAGCCAGCCGGGCGGCCAGAAGCATCGAAGCCGCCAGCCAGGGGGTCCACCGGGCATAATGCGGCAGACCGCCCGGACAACGCGCAGAGGGGGCAAACAATCTCCAGTTGTCTCGAGGCTGGATGGAGAAAGTGGACGATGACATAAGGCCTGGTTCAGGTGGCGACTTCGGACCCGGGCGCCGTCTGAACTCCGACTCGCGGGATCAGCGCGGCAGCGGCAGGAATAGAAATGGAGTTTTCATCCGAGCTGCCGCAGCCGGCCGTTTCGACGCTGTGCGCTGATAATGTCATGAAGACCATGATTTCTTTGTGATTAAAGAACCGGGTCGGAGCAAGTTTTGCCGGCCGGCGGTTCCGGCAATCTTTCGCTGGCCGGCCACCGGTTTGTGCCCGGCGCTCTCATCCGGCATTTGCACGCTAATGACAAGTT
>DASRKU010000099.1:0-8126 GCA_035648815.1 Verrucomicrobiia bacterium
CCCCCAACGCATACGCCCGCGAACGAAATTCCTCGTCCTGCACCGCCGTTAACACCACCGTCCGCAGCTCCGGATAGCGCCGGCGAACGATCGAGAGCACTTGCAGCCCATCCATCTTCGGCATCTTCAAATCGCAAACCAGCAGCCGGACCGGCTCGGCATCCAACAGCGCCAGCGCCCGCGCGCCCGTCGTGGCTGTATGAATCTCCGGCTTGCTGGGGAGTTGGGAAAGAATTTCCCGATACATCTCCAGCACGTCCGGATTGTCATCCAGAAGCAGGATTCTGTGGCGCGATTCCATAACGGCTGCTAGTGGTCTGCTAAACGAAATACCCTTGAAATAACAGCGTCCATTTCTCTACTACAAAGCAAGCCGTATTCCGTTCCGGGTGCGGTTTTCATTTTCCTGCCGGACATTGTGATCTCCCCTGAGTTCATTCATCTGCTCCCCCAACGGCGCGCGATACCTCGGAAATCCGAGCTTCAATGTGGACACAACTTCCAGCGTTGAGACAAGTTTGCACATCCGCTTCGGCGGAAACTGCCTGTCTGTTCGCGACCCCGTCATGCGCTCGCAATGAAGGGGTTTGAACCCGAAGAAACGCGGTTGCTGGCATAATTCCTGCGCGATGCGGTTTCCATCGATGACATATGCTTGATTTTTTCAAACACATTTTCCAGCGCGAGGCTCCCAGGAATTCATCGACCCAAAACACTCCCCTGACGCTTGCCGACGAGGCGATGCCCAACGGAACCGGATTCACCGAAGTCCAGCACAGCACACCGCCCGCAAGCCGGAATGCCGGGAACGGGAAGCCCGAAACCAATTGCCGGACCAGCGTCGACGTTTCGTTGCAGGCTGTGTTTGCCGCCTTTCCATCCGAACTGAAGACTCGAATCCGCCAACTGGAAGTCGGAGAAGCAACCGTTTCTGTTGGCTTGGAAAAAGTCCTGTCACAACTTCCGCACGGCGCCGTTCACATCCACTTTGGCGAATTGCGGCGCGCCGCTCCGCAATTGTTCGCCCCGGGAAGCGAATGCGACCAGGTTCCTATTAATCTTCCGTTGAATGAAATCCTTCTGCAGCTCGACGCGTCGCTTCTTGCTCGCCGCCACGATCAAAAGCAGATTGATGTCCCTGACGAGGTGAGGAGCCCGTTTGGAGAGTGGGGAAATGGTTCGGGGTTTTCCGCCAGTTCCGCCAGTTCCCAGGCTCCTGCCGCTGCGCGAACTCCGGTTCCGCCGCTTACCGCCGCCATTCCAGCCCGCACAGTCACTCCGGCTGCGCCGATGCAAGCGGCACCGCGCTCCACAATTTCAACCGCGCCGCTGACCGCAGTTCCGCGCGCACCGATTCCGCCGAGGCACACGGCTCGCATGATGCGAACCCCCATTCCACCAGGACTGCCTCCGGCAACTCCGAAGACGCCACACCCCCTGACTGGGGCAGCGCCCGCAACACCTGTGGAGAAAAAGCTGCCGTTGCCGCCCTCGCCCCAGCAAGCCAGACCGCATGGTGTCCCGCTGAGCCATCTGCCGTTGCCCCATTCTCGCAACGCGAATCCCATTGGATCCATACCCACGCCGCCGGCGATCGTCCCGCGACCTGCTGGTTCTCCTCCAGCCAGCTCCGTCCCGACGTCGTTTCGCGGCGTGGGTACCGCAACGCCTCCAATCACACCGGCCGAACTTGGCCTGCGGCGTTCTGCAGCCCCAACGGTGCCTCTCCAAAAGGCGGAGGAATTGCCGGCCCTGACGGTTGCGCTGGCAATTCTCGCTGAGAACTGGCCGGAGGCTTTACGTCATGAAATCGCCCAGCTCAATTTAGCCGAGGCCAAAGTGGCGCTGCCCGCCAACACGATCGAGCAGGCGCTCAAGCGTGGAAAGGTGAGCTTTGCCTGGAAAGTGCTGCGATCCTGGATCAAACCGGCGCCCCTGCCGACGGTTTCAGTGCATGACAACGCCATCCTGGATTTGCCTCTCAAGGTGATCGCCCCGCTGTTTCTGAACCGGCATAACGAACCCAACAAAGCGCAGCAAAAGGTCGCGCTCGATAAAAGCATTCCCAACCTGTTCTTTGGATTCCCGCAGCCGCAGCCCGGTTCCTCCGCGCCGGCCCCAAGCCATGCCATCTCCAAGCCGGTCGATACCAATTACTACAGCTGGGATGACAGTTCAGACACGGCGATCATCGAAAAGATAGAGGCGAAGCCAAAAGCCGAGCCATCGCCGGGGACGACTTTTGTCACCCGTTACGCGACTCCGAACGAGGTGGTGTCGCGGGCCGCGGCGCTCGAGGGTGTGACCGGGGCATTGATCGCGCTGCCCGACGGGTTAATGGTGGCCAGCCGTTTGTCACCGGATTTGAACGGGGACACGCTGGCGGCATTCCTGCCTCAGATCTTCGGAAAAGTCAGCCAGTGCACCAAGGAATTGCGGATGGGCGAATTGAACAATTTAAATTTTACGGTCGGAAATGTTCCCTGGAAGATTTTTCGCGTCAACGCCATTTTCTTTGCGGTTTTCGGCCGCCCTGGCCAACCCCTTCCCACAGGTCAACTGGTCGCGCTGGCTGCGGAACTGGATCGAAAGAAACAATAAGCTGAGCAGTAGTCTATGGCTATCATCAATCAGGCAACAAAAGAATTACAGGTCAAAATCGTGTACTACGGCCCGGCAATGGGCGGCAAGACCACCAACCTCGTCCAGGTGCACGACCACGTCCAGACCGCGGCAGGAAACAAAGGCAAACTGGTTTCGCTCGCCACCAGCTCGGACCGAACGCTGTTCTTCGACTTTCTCCCAATCGAAGCCATGTCGATCAAGGGATTCAAAACCAAGTTCCAGCTCTACACGGTGCCCGGACAGGTCATCTACAACACCACCCGGCAACTGGTGCTGCGGGGGGTCGATGGCATCGTCTTCGTCGCGGATTCGCAATACGAAAAAATGGCCGAAAGTGTCGAAAGCTTTCAGAACCTGGAAGAGAACCTCCGGGCGCTGAAGCTGAACCTGGCGGAAATTCCCTACGTTCTGCAATATAACAAGCGCGATCTGCCAAACACCGCGCCTGTGGAGTACATGGAATTCCTTTTAAATAATCGGGACGTGCAGGTTCCGTCCTTTATCTCGGTTGCGCACAAGTGCGAAGGAGTCTTCGAGACGCTGAACATGATCACGCGCATGCTGCTCAACAAATTCATCAGCCAAAACACGCCGCAGTACGCATGACATGGCCACCCTGCCCCAAGTCCTCGAGGAGGATATCCAGCAGCTCGACGATGCGCTGCGGGATTTGTTGAAACAAAGCGACGGCACGACCGCGCTGGTGATCGACAAAGGCGGATTCCTCATCGCGCAACAGGGAGATACCCGCCAGTTTGAACTCACGACGATCGCGGCGCTCGCCTCAGGCGCTTACCTGGCAAATCAAACCATCGCCAATCTCGTCCACGAAGACAATTTCAACAGCGTTTACCAGCACGGGGAGAAATTCAGCATTTTCACGGTGGCCGTGGATGAACATTGCCTGCTCGTTGTGATTTTCGAGGCCACCGTCAGCGTCGGGGCCGTCAAGTACTTCGCCACCCCCGCCGCGCAAAAAATTGCGCGCCAGCTTCTCATCGCGCGCGAACGTGATCCCGGGCAGGGCCTGGATCTCTCGATTTTGAACCTGGCCGATCCGAGCGAAATCTTCAAACGGAAAGGCTGAGCCTGACAGAGGCTCCACTCGCTTTCCTCCCGCTAAGGCAGCCTTGAGTGGGTGCCGTCGCAAAAAGGCATCGTCGAGGAATGCTTGCAAGCACACCAAGCCACCGTTTTAACCTCGGTAATTTCCACCTGCTTTGACTTCAACCCGGTGCCTTTGTGGGAACCGTCACAAAAAGGCTGGCTCTTGGAAAGTCCACAGGAACACCAGTAATACATTCCCGGCTCAACTTTTTGAACAATGGGAAATTTCTGAAAAATAAAGGGCTCGCTCATAGGCAATGTTGAATGCCCCATGGATACTGAAAGACGCCCATGGAAGCAATAGCGGGATTTCGCGCGCATCAGAAACAGCAGGCCGGCAGTCAAGGGGTTGCGAGCGAAGATTGAATGATTTGCCCAGACAGGCGTCTAAGAGCGTGAAAGGAACCGATGAAGTCGATACTGACAACGTATCCGGATTTCCAGCGCCTGCCCAAAGGTGTCAAGCAGATGCTGCTGGAATCGGAAACCTTCTTTTTCCACGAGTTTGAGCCCGCCGCGCGCATCGAAAGCCATTCCAGGCCAGAGTTCGCGACAGGGCTGTACCGGAGCTCTCAGGCCGAACTTAGACAGGCTCAGCCCCAGCCTACAGCCCCGTGATTTCAAGCGCATCGATGGGATCTTCCCGCGGCGTGTCCTGCCTCCTCGTGCAGTAATCGCTGGCGCAGCGAAGGTTGGAATCACTCCTGGCTGATGGCGGGCCATTCGGCAATAGTAACTCGTTTTTCCTTCCAGAGTCGTTCCATCTGCCGTCGCCCTCTACCGCCGAAAACTTGATCGGCACCTTAAATCGCACCCAATCCATGCTCCGGGTTTGACTCAAAGGGTTGATAGTTCAATACTCGATGCGAGGGCTCGAAGACATGAACTTCTCCGCACTGAATCGTTTATCGCCAAGACAACGCAAGGGGTCTATTTGGATCATCAGCGTCCTGATTGTTTACACCATCCTTGGCTTTCTTGTTCTGCCTCCTGTCATCAGGTCCGTCGCCGCAAAACAGTTGGCGGCTCAACTCCATCGCGAGGTTTCGATTCGCCAGGTAAAACTGAATCCTTACACCCTTTCCGCAACCGTCCGCGGCCTTTTGATCAAAGACAAGGACGGCGAGCCTTTCCTGTCGTGGGACGAAGTGTACGTGAACTTCCAATTTTCATCTCTAGTGTCCCGTGCCTGGGTCTTCAAAGAGGTAACGATCACCAGGCCTTTTGTGCGGGTTGAGGTGAAGAGGGATTACACATTGAACTTCTCCGATTTGATCACGCAGTTCGGCACAAATGACTCGTCGAAGCCGCCGGGCAAACCCCTCGGCTTGCGCATCGGCAGGCTGCGAATCACCGGGGCCGCCGCATCGCTGACGGATCTGACCCCCCGCAGTCCATTCAAACGGATCCTTGGCCCACTCGATGTGACCCTCGACAAGTTTCGGACCGACTCGGACAGCAGAAATCCATACGCCTTCTCGGGAACCACCGATGCGGGCGAAAAATTCTCCTGGAGCGGTTATTTTTATCTAAGCCCTGTGCGATCGGAGGGGGAATTCTCGCTGGCGAATTTGACACTGAACAAGTACGCACCGCTCTACCAGGATTTCGTCCGATTTCAAATCCGGGACGGCACGATGGACGCACATTCGTCGTATCATTTCGAGCTCAGCCCTTCGAACCGGGTTGCCTCTTTGACGAACGGAAGTATTGCGCTGCATTCCTTCAAGCTGGCCGAACCGGGCAGCAGCGCGAATATCATCGTTTTGCCCGAATTTGCGGTTAGCGGCGCCAGCGTGGACACAGGGACGCGTCGCGCGGAGATTGGCTCTCTATCGGTCACAGGAGCACAACTGGAACTCCAGCGCAACAGGAGCAACGCCATCAACGTGCTGGAAATTTCCAAACCGGCAGAAGCATCGGGCAGCGCGCCGGGCGCGATTCAACTTCTGCTCCGGTCGGTAACCAACGCAATCGCCCTGCTGCTCAACAACACCAACCAGTGGAGCGGCACCCTCCACGAGGTGAATGTGCAGGATTGCGGCTTGCACCTGGAAGACCTGGCCAACCCGCGCCCGGTACGGCTTCAAGTGGGCGATATAACCCTGAAGGCAAAGAATATCTCCAACATTCCCGGACAGAATTTGAGCGCCGACCTGTCGGCGCGCTGGGACACAAACGGAACCGTCCACCTCGAAATCCAGGCAGCCCTGACTCCCGCCTCGGCAGACATTCACCTGGATATCGCCAACCTGGAACTCCGGCCGCTGGATCCGTACCTGGAGCCCAAACTCAACATCTTCATCGTCGGCAGCAAACTGGGCGTGGACGGTCACATCCGCCTGCGCACCACCCAGGCAGAGTTGCCGGAGGTCACCTTTTCCGGAGATACGTCGTTGAATGATTTTTCAATGGTCGATGGCGTGCTGGCGGAAGATCTGTTGAAATGGGGCTCCATTCGCGTTTCCGGCATGGAGGCCAGCCTGAATCCGCCGACTGTCAGGATCAAGGAAATCGCCATCAACGATGCCTATGCCCGTGTCGTGATTGAGACAAACAACGTCATGAACCTCATGGCCGCATTGGGCATCGCCGATACCAACGCTCCGGCGCAAGCCGCACCCAAAGTGGCGTCCACCGGCAGAAAGAACGCGGTTCCAGCCCGAACCCTGACTGGCACGAATGCCACACCATCCATCCCCCTGGACCAGCTTTCGATCGCCACAGTCGTTGTCTCTAATTCCCGCGCATCCTTTTCAGACCGCTCCCTCGAGCCCAACGCCAACATCGCCCTGGAGCAAATCAGCGGAACCATTTTAGGTCTTTCTTCCAAAAATCTTCGGCATGCGGATGTCAGCCTCCATGCCAAAGTGGACAACGTTGGACCGGTCGATATCACCGGCACCATCAATCCGTTTGACCCGAATGAAACCAACGAGCTGACGATCTCGGCGCGCGACATCGACCTGACTCCGACCAGTCCCTATTCCGGAAAATTCGCGGGCTATCGCATCGCCAAGGGCAAGCTGAGCATGGCCCTGGCCTACCATCTGCGCGGACGCAGCCTCAAAGCCGAGAACCTGATCACCCTGGACCAGTTCACGTTCGGCGAAAAGGTCAACAGCCCCGATGCCACACATCTTCCCGTCCGGCTCGGCGTGGCGATTCTCAAGGATCGGGACGGCAAGATCGTGCTCGACGTCCCGATCGAGGGCAACATGGACGATCCCCAATTCCGGCTGCACAAAGTAATCGTCCACGCCCTGGTGAACATGTTCACAAAAATTATGACGTCGCCCTTCGCGGCGCTTGGCTCTCTGTTTGGGGGCAAAGGCGAGGACATCCGGTTCCAGGATTTCGCTCAGGGCAGTGCCGGCCTGCAGGATGCTGCAAAGGAGAAGCTGGACGCGCTTGTCAAAGGGCTTTACCAACGGCCCGCCCTGCAATTGGAAATCCAGGGCAGCGTGGATGTCGAAGCCGACGGCGCCGGACTCCGGCGCGTCTTTCTCGAAAAGCAACTTCGCAATCGCAAATGGCTGTCCTTGCGGAAATCAGCCCGGGCGGAGATCGGCCCTGATCAAGTGACAGTCATGCCGGAAGAGAGGCAGTATTATTTGAAGCAGATGTATGCCGAAGCTTTATCCCAGGGGCGCATCTCCACCAACAAGACGCGCGGTGTTGTCCAAACCGCGCCAATGGCAGGGATCAAGGGACGGGCGATGGAAATGGAGAGAGGCGCCACAGCCTTGTTGCAACGTGAAGACGTCGCGAGCGTTGCTGCTGCCGTGACGCCGAGCAGCAGCCAGGGGCGGCCCGTCAGCAGCCTGGAACAACTCGTCGTGAACAGCGTCGTCGTGACCGATGGCGACCTGGAAGCCCTCGCATCTGAACGCGCAAAAGCCGTCCGCGCTTACATCCTGCAGACCGGCCAAGTCGGCCCCGAGCGGCTTTTCTTGAAGGAAAGCCAGCCTGGCGGATTAAAAACCGAAGGAAGCCGCGCCTATTTGCAGCTCAACTAACGAGCAATTTACTCGGTTCCACCCTTATCAATTCTGCCCTGTAGCCGCGTCTCGTCAGAGCGCGGCCAATTATCTGGAGGGGAGACGACAATGTCAGCCGCGCTCTGACGAGACACGGCTACGGGCATCAGGAATTGATAAGGGTGCATAAATCGGAATCCCTTGACACACGTCAAATCCCAAAATGGAGTCGCGGGTTAGCGTGTGGTCATGACTGAGCAGCCGTTGATTGATTCGGGACGGGAACGCTGCGGCGCCCTGACACTGGCAGTGAGCATGGGGTTCTTCGTCCTGAACGTGGCAAAAATTCTTTCGCACCTGTTTTTCCCCGTGCTGAAACCCTTTCCATCCCGCGCAGCCAATTAATTGTATGAC
>DASRKU010000100.1:0-5278 GCA_035648815.1 Verrucomicrobiia bacterium
GTTTAGCACCGCGGACAAAAAGCCGCCGGTGCAGACGCGAGTCGCCAATGTCATAGCGGGCTAGGTAAACGTTGGTGATCAGAAACCCGGCGATGAAGATGAAAGATGAAGGTAGAAAGTGCAGATACCTGAGAACGTCCCGGTCGTGATGAAAGTAATTGAACGAATGGTAGACGACCATGCAAAGCACAAGAGCCCCCTTGGCAAAGTCCAACGCTGCGTTGCGCTCGCGCGAGGAGGATGAGGCATCGTGGGGCGCGGATGGATTCCGGATCCCGGGCGAGCCCGGCCCGGGCGCCGCCGGGGTACTTGAGATCTTCGGGGGACTCATGGAACGATCATTCACGGGGGATTCACCGCGCAGCTGGTCTTGAGATGGCGGCTATCGATCAAGATCCTCGCGAATCACAGCGAAATCGAGTTTCAGCCGCAAAAGATCACACAGATCACAAGGCAGCGGAGCCGCAGCCAAATCCGGAGATAAATTTCTTCACGCCAAGTCCGCCAAAGACCAGCCGTCGCTCCGCCTAATGCGGAGCTAAGGCTGGCAGCCGCTACGGAGAATCTCAGGGAAATCGATCCCTCCAGACCTTTGCGGGCTTCGCGTCCGTTGCGTGAGGTCCATGAGGTTGCCCTGATTTGACGGACACGGAGTTGTCGCGGCTCTGTTCGAGGAAGAAGCTGCGCCGGTTCACGCGATCCATCACTCCGGCATTGTGAGCCTGACCGCTCGCGCCGCACCGGCCGTCGCCGGAGCGCTCTCCCGCGGTTCGCCCAGCCCGGGCATCGCTGCCTCTGGCCGCGCATAGCCGATTGCCGCGAGCAAGAAAAGAAATCCCAACGAAGTCATGCAGGCGAAGTTAGATTCGGTGAAGCTGGCCAAGAGCATTGCGATGAAAATGGCGAAGCGCACGACCGCGTAATCGCTACCCCAGGCCAAGGCCCTATTTATCCGCACGCCGGTCGCGAGAAGCATCACGGCGAGAAACGCCACACCGATGAATCCGCCGGCGAGATAGATTTCCAGATAGCCGTTGTGCGCAGAAGAGTCGACCCAGTTGGGAAGGATCGCTTGATAGTGCGCATCGTCCCAAAAACTCATGAAACCGGTTCCCAAAAGCGGATCGGTGTGAACCTTGAGCAATTCCTGCCAGACATTGGCTCGACCGGTGAACGTCATGTCCCGGCCCATGCTCGCGACCACCGAATCGGTAATGCCAAACATCCAGTTGAGCGAGAAGAACCCGACCACTCCGAGCAACACATACCGGCCCAAGGCATCGATGCGCCGATGAAGGAGCGGCAATCGGATCGCGAGCATGACAATGCTTCCGATAATCAGACACAGAGTTGAGGTCATGCTATCGCTTAGCTTGAGAAGCCAGGCACCGATCGCAAGAATAGTTGGGGGCAAATAGCGTTCGATGCGTTCTTGCCGAGGCGCCTCGGGACGAGAGCGTTCCAGCCAATCCCAGAGCAAAACCAGTCCACAGACCAACACCATCTCGCCAAGCGAATTCTTTTGAACGGTGACCCCGATTGGCTCCATTCCGCCCGTGTGGATGCTGTAACGGCGCCCGAGTTCGGGAAAATAGCGAATGAAGATGATCGATAGGGGGATCAACACGTAGGCGCATCGCACGAAAACGGCGCGGAACGCCTGAAGCGGGTCGACCTCGCTGAGAATCACCAAAAGCACGATGATGTTGCCAAATTCCTTGATCCACCGCTTGAGCGAGGTCAGCGGCGAATTTGCCCAGACTACACTGACCAACAGGAAGGCGTAGAAGAGCAGAATCGGCCAATTTCTCGAGAACAGCCGCCCCCATTCAACCCTCCGCCTGGAAAGGACCAGCAAGGCCGCCACGATCATACTCAAAAAGAAAAGCCGATCCACGGGACTGCCATCCAGCGTGTCTTCCGCCCCGCCAAAGCCCAACCAGGCAGATAGCTGTCGCGATGCGAGAATCCCCACCCAGAGCGTAGGGATCCAGATGGCCCGGGAGATTCCCTCTCTCCGGGCGATGTCTCGCTTGATGATCCAGATCACCAAAACCGCAAAGACGACGAGAATCAGACGGTTCATTGCTGGCGAATCAAGGATCGTTGAATCAAAAAGACCGTGAGGAGCTTGTGCAATTCGAGGGTCCGGTTGGCGCGGCCTGACAAATGCCCCTGGATCACTGCCGTGACCGCCCCGTCGCGATAACACGGGGGGTGGTTGTCAGTATTGAGGTCCTGCTCCTTTAGGTAACCACTCAATTGGTCCCGGTACCAGACGCGGAAATGGTAAAACTTGTGGCGGCCGAGGAAGAGCCTTTCGAGGTGCGCGGGAGCGAGGACGCGGTTCATCTTCGCCAGCCACGGGGGCATGCCGTAATCGTAGGCATATTCAGCCTTCGCGGTAAATTCCTGCCAGGTGTTGGCCAGTTTGGTGATAACCGGCAGGGACTGGCGGCGGAGCGCCCGATCAGTCCCGATGGAATCCAGTGCCGGATTGCCCGCCGCGATCAATTGAAACAGGGGATGGGCGCTCGTCGCCAATTCCGGCGGGGCCTGATAAGCGAGCGCCACTAGTTCGTTGTCGAGAAACGGCGAACGCACTGTGAGTTGGGATTTCTCCACCGCCAGGCGCGCGTAGTGGTACCATGGAACCTGCTTGAAGGCGATGAAGGAGAGCCGATGCCCGACGGCCTCGCTCCGATAGGTCTCACCCGCCTCCTCGATGAGACGGGAAAACTCCGGCGTAAAAACAGAGGTATCCAACCGGTTGGGCCGGAAAGCAACATTGGACCTGAGAATCTCGGATCCGTAATTTCCGGTCAGACGGACGGGTGCAATCTCCCGTGCGCGCCGATTGGCGTGGAGCTCGACTGCGCCAGAGACGTCCATGGTGCCGTCGCTCACGTAAACCGCCTTCTCGGCGAGCGCCGGAAAATCCGCGAAGAACTCTTCTCCGAGTCGAATGGTGGTGTGGGGCTGGCCGCAAATCTTTGCCAGCCGCCGGGCAATGCGGACATCCACGCAGTCCCGATACGGGCCGCCGAAGGTATAGCACGGCAAGCTGCCGGGCGCGGCCCGCGCCCACGCCAGGACGGCGCGGCTGTCCAACCCGCCCGTGAGGGACATCGCGACTTGCTCCGAACTGCGGAGGTAGCGGGGCACTATCCGACCAAAGACTTCCCGGAGCCGCACACCGTACTCGGCTGCACCCAAGGGTTCCTGTTGTTCCCAGGTTGCAGGCGAGAAATAGCGCCGCCGGTCAATTCGGCCATCACGCTGAAACGTCCATAGCGAGCCCAGCGGGAGAAGCGAGATACCCTTAAAAAGCGTGCGATTTTGGAGCACGCAACCAACGGAGAAGAATTCCGCGAGACCCCGTTGGTCGATGCGACGCAACGCTGGCAGAACCGCCAGCAAAGACTTGGCTTCCGAAGAAAAATAGAATCCATCCGGCGATTCGTGGAAGTAAACGCGGCCGAAGCCATAGCGATCGTTGAAAAGGATTGCTTTGTCGGCCCGCAGGTCAACGAGCAGGCCGGAAAACCAGCCATTCAAATCCTCAACGAATTTCGGGCCGTGCTCCTCGTAAAGATGAACCAGGACGGAGGAGTCCACCCGAGGGCAAGCATGCCCTTTCTGTTTTAGCTCGGCGACCTGATCGCAGGCGGAAAACTCTTCACCCGCGAAGATGAGGCAAACAGTCCGGTTTTCATTCCATACCGGTAGAGGGCCTGCAAACGATTGTGGCGACGAAACCCAGCCGATGGAAATACCGAGCTGCTCAAAGGCGCAGTGCCCGGACTCACACGCAGGATCATGGCACATTGGCTGAACCATGCCCTGGATGTAATCGTCGCGCTGAGCGGCGGAAGTGGTTTGAATGATACCGGCGATACCTGCCACAGAAGTTTCCAATCTGCTGGAAAAGGCGGACGCCTGCAACCGCAAGGTTCAATCGAATGAAGTGGAGCCGGCGGGAGGAATTGAACACTCCATCTGCTGAATACAATTCAGCTACTCTAACGTTGAGCTACACCGGCGTTGGCGTGCCCCTGCAGGAAGCCTACGAGTCATTTGCCACGGCCCGCGAACTGCGTAAACGGAGGAGTCTATCGTAAACGAAGGATCGCGTGTCGAGCAAGAAGTTGATTAGTGGTTCAGGCAGGACGTCGCTGATTCCGCGATGAAGACCCGTCGAAAGTGCCAACTTTCCTTTCCACGTCAAGGGCAGATAATACCGCGGTAGCAGCACTTCATGAAACCCGTTTCGGCGTTTGAACTCAGTAACAGAGCTATTGCGCTTATTGCCGTAGACGTACTGGCCGTATATGAGATGAGACACCGGTCGTTTGGAGCAGCACTCCACTGCCGTCGCGAGGAGGGCATTAGTCGTATGTTTGTCCAGGTGCCGGTTCATCGACAGAATCTGCATGATCCGCGCGGTCGGGCCAACATACACCATTTTGAGGAATCCAATCAATTCGCGGTCGAGGAAGGCGCCAATGAACTGGCTGCGATCCAAATAACTGGAGTTTTGCTGCCTGACGGTCTCCAGATCCTTTCCATAATGCCAGAAACGGCGTCCCTGTCTGACGGGCGTTTCGTCGTATATGGCTTTGATGCCGTGGACCAACTCATCGCCGAAATCGACCGTTGTGACGGAGACTCCCCGTTTTTGCGATTTTCGCACGTTCTTGCGTGATTCCTGGGGCAGGGCAGTCCACCAACTCTCAAAATCGGAAGTCGGAGAGACGGCGAGATTGTCCCATTCAAGATGGTACGAGTACTTCGGCTTTGTTTCCGGCAGCATCTGCCCAAACGTGAAAAGGTCGGCGCTCAGTCCGGTTCGTTTCAGCGCGCCGATGAATTCCTCGGGATCTTCCAACGGTGGCGCGTCCAGCCACAACTCGTCGAAAATCTGAGCGGTCTTTAGCCACGTGCCTTGGGACAAAACACTTCGCGTCCCAATGGACACCGCTGGAACTCGGGCGGACTTTCCCTTGGTCGTGACTTCTGCGGTGATCGCTTCCATGCGAATGATGATGACAGGCTTCTTGCGCGGGTTCGTTCACATCAGTCGCTCACGGATGGGGTTGAGCCCAACCAGCGCGAGCAAGCGGCCGAAGTGATCACAAAACCGAATGCCGTACTTCATGAAGACGTGCTGGCCGAGCAAAAGCGTGAAGGGTAGAATCAGGGAATAGACCGGCACGGCCACTACCGACGTCAACAACCCTTTCACTCGCGCCTCACGGAATTTCAGACTGTTCCGGCC
>DASRKU010000101.1:0-4716 GCA_035648815.1 Verrucomicrobiia bacterium
CTCGACCAGGCGCACCCAGGGCCGATACATCCGCGCCCAGCACGAAATTAGGCGGCGACCCTGAATTCCGTGCCGTTGGCGGCGACATCCGGCAGCCTGACGCCAGCCCCAATGCGATCACCAGCAGGCCTTGAAAAATGATGCGGTTCATCGGCAGCACTCCCCAGGTTGTGTCGATCATTTCAAATCTCAAATTTGAAATTCTACTTTCCGAGCGGTTCCAGGAACATTTTCCGAACCTCGATATCTCCCCCTTCGCTCTGGATTCCGATCGGGCCGGAGGAGATAGTGCATTCGGTGGCCTGGTTCATCAGATTGCCGTTCAAGTAGAATTTGAGCGTGTCCGCGGCTGCGATGATTTCATACGTGTTCCATTCTCCCACTGGCTTTTCGTTCGGTTTCTCCGGTGTCGCCACGATGTGATAGGTTGTCGGTGGCGCATAGCCTTTGATGCCGACCCCCGCCATCAGGATCAAATCCCCCTGGTGCTGGTTCTGACCCTGGAACTCAACGCATTTTGGGAAGACCTTGTCAGGCGGTTGCACGTGAACAAAGATGCCACTGTTATCCGCCTTGGGAGCAACCTTCACAAACCGCCACTCGACTGTGAGTTTGTAATCTCGATAAATGGCCAGTGTCCGCGCGTAACCATAGGGTTGTCCGGTGCAATGAATGACGCCGCCCTCCACACTCCAGGTCCTGGACGGCTCCGAATTGCTCTTCATGCAAAAGCTCCAGCCGGACAGATCCTTGCCGTTGAACAAATCGATGCGGTGTCCCGGAACCAGCGCGGAATCCTCCGCCCGGGAAACCAGAGTGTAAAACAACAGACCACCGGAGATGATGGCAATTCGGGCCGCGTTTGAGAATTTCATGGTTGGAGGTTCAAAAGCTTCGTCCCGTCCGTCAAGCACGATTCAGAAGATAGTTGTAATAAAATGGCGTCCAACTCTCTTTGTTCTTATAGAAAGTAGTGACCGTGACTGGACCATCCAATGCAGATCGTTTTCTGGCGCTGCTCAAGCCGATCGAGCGTGACTTGGAGACGTATTGCCGGCGGCTGATTTGGGAGCCTCAGCAGGCGGCTGACGCCTTGCAGAATGCGGTCATGCGCGGCTTTGCCGCTTTCGACCGCTACCATGCCGACGCGAGTTTCCGGGCCTGGATGTTCAAGATCCTGACGCACGAAGCCTTTGCACTGAACCGGAAATATGCGCGGATCGCCCGGCATGAGTTTCAACTCGATCCGGAGGAATTGGCGGGGCTGGCTCTTGCCGGCGAGCCTGGCCAGGGCGGGAATCCGAACCTTTCCTCCGCCGAGCTCGATGCCGTTTTGGAACCGGTTTTAGCGACCGGTTTAAAGACGCTGACGGACACCGAGCGATCGGTGCTGTTGCTGCGGGCCATTGGGGACCTGCGTTACCGGGAGATCAGCGAAGCGTTGGGGATTCCGATGGGGAGCGTGATGGGAAACCTGTCCCGCGCCCGCTACAAGATGCGGAGCCTCCTCGCGCACTCGGCGAGACGAACCAAACTATTAAACGAGAATTAGATTTATGAAATGCGACGAAGTTCAACCACTGCGCGATGCCTGCCTGGATTCCGAATTGGATGCCAGGACCGCGCTTGAAATCGAACAACATCTGAAATCCTGCCCCAACTGCGCGCGGCACTTCGCCGAAGCGGACAAGCTGGACACCCGCATCAAGGCGGGGCTGAAACAGGGCCGGCGCACGGCAGCATTGTGGGAACAGATTGAACATTCGGTGATTGCCTCGGCGCCCTCAACGGCTGGCTCCGCCGGGTGGCAGGCCATCCTTGCCACAGTCGGTGAGCAGCTCCGAGCCGGCTGGAGCCGCGCGCCCAGGATCTGGGCTGGGCTGGCTGCGGTGTGGATGATGATTTTCGCGCTGCACTTCTCAGGCCGGGAGACGGATGCGCCGCTCGTGGCCAAACAACAAATGCCCTCGGCTTCTGAAATGCGTGTTGCTTTGAAACAAAAGCAATCGTGGATGGCTGAACTGGCCGTCACTTCCGAAACAGGTTCGACCGACAAGGCGAAAGCGGCTCCGCCACGTCCGCGCAGCGAGCAGCGCACTGAAACCGTGAAAACGTGAGGTCATATGAAAGAGAAACTTCGAACTATCCTGCATACCGCATGGCACGAGCCCCGTCATTTCTTCCTCTGGCTGGCGTTGCTCAGCATCTGCGGGTTCGCCATCACTGCGGTCGGCATAAATCTGCCAGGCCCAAATCTCCTGGTCGGAGCCGTCGCGATAGCCAGCATGCTGTGCTTCCTTGGGAGCATCTTGGCTTTCATCCTGGCCTGGATCCCGCCCGTCCGAAGGTTTCTATCCTGGCTGCTGCGCTGGCGGTTCCTGGCGCTAAGCTGCCTGGTCACCCTGATCGCCCTTTTCTATGCGATCGAGAACTGGCGCGGACACCGGGCGTGGCAGGATTTCAAACACGATCGGGAGGCCAAAGGCGAGCAATTTGACATGGCCAACCTCATCCCGCCCCCTGTGCCCGGCGATGAGAACTTCTTCGAATCCCCGCTTTGGAGTGACCTCCATTTCGCCGAGACGAACGGCACTGTCGTCTGGAACGACAAGAAATGGGAGGAACGTGTCATCTTCAGCAGGTTTCCGCCCAAAAGCCATGACGTTCCCAGCGAGAGCAACTGGATGAAATCACAACACGTGGACCTGGCAGCCTGGCAGGCGTTTTACCGCGGCAGCAACAATCTGGTCTCCACCGAAAACCCTGCCGACTATTTCCCTGTCGGCAAAGAGCCCCAGTCCCCCGCAGCCGACGTGTTGCTGGCCTTGAGCAGGTTCAAAGATAACCGTCAGATCCTCCTCGCGACGTCCACCCGTACGCACGCGCGGTTCTGGAACAACTATGGCGCCGGCGTCGCAATGCAGTTGGTGCACCTGCCGCGCATAAAGAGCTGTTCCCAGTATCTCTCCCTCCACGCGACCGCAGCGCTGAAAGCCAAAGACACGCAAACGGCGCTTGAGGACACGAAAATTCAGTTCCGGCTGATCGACTCCATCCGGAACGAGCCAATCCTGATCTCGTATCTGGTCCGATCGGGCGTGCTGCAAATTGCCTTGCAACCGGTCTGGGAAGGGTTGGCTGACCGCCAATGGACGGAAGCGGATTTAAATGCCATCCAATCTGAACTGGGCAAGTTGGATTTTCTGGCTGATTACCACTTCGCCATCCGCTCCGAGCGGGCCTGCAATCTTTGGGTGATAGATTACATTCACAAAAGCGGGATTTACGGGTTCAACGGTTTGTTCCCTTCGGACAGCAAACGTTCGCAGAATGGCGATGAGGGGGGGGACAATGTGGGTGAGGCCATGTTCCGGCTAATCCCGGCCGGCTGGTTCGATCAGAACAAACTCTCGCTTTGCCGGGGTTATGAAACCTACGTGCTGCCCGCCGTGGATCGGGAACGGCATCTCGTCCCGCCCGGTTTTCTCGCACAATCGCAGGCCGCCATCAGCAGGCAAACCCCTCGGCCTTTCGACGTCATCTCCAGGCTATTCCTGCCCGCCGTGATTGGCTCAGTGGCCAGGTGCGCCCGCACCCAAACCTCGGTTGACCTGGCCCGGGTTGCCTGCGCGCTGGAGCGATACCGGCTGGCAAATGGCCAGTTCCCCGAAACGCTCGATGCGCTCGCGCCGAAATTCATCGAAGCATTGCCCCATGACATCATCAATGGCCAGCCGCTCAAATACCACCGCACCCAGGACGGCCAGTTTGTCCTCTACTCGGTCGGCTGGAACCAGACCGATGACGGGGGTAAAGTCGAATTGTACAAGGAGGGCCAGCCCGACATGAAGCTAGGCGACTGGGTCTGGCGGTATTAAGCCCATCGGGCGCATTTCACTTTTTTGGAAGCGCCGCGCAGGCTTCTAATCTTAATCTTTCTCTTAATCCTAATCTGAGATTAAGATGAGGATTAAGATGAGGATTAAGAGGGACCTCCCAAAGAAGTGAAATGCGCCCAAGCCGATCTAACCGAAGTATTCCGGACTGTGATTTCAGGCCACACCTGCTACTCTCAGGTGATGTCTTTGCTTCTGCGCCGAACCCTCACCCCGGCCCTCTCCCATCCGATGGGAGAGGGAGAACGGATGGACGCGTTGAGTGCAAACCATGTCGCAGTTGAATCGAAATCGTTCGGCGCGCTTCCCTCTCCCGTCGGACGGGAGAGGGCTAGGGTGAGGGCTGCTTGGCATTATGGTTGCAGCCTTGCCGCGCTGGGTGTTCTTGTTATTTCCATCGCCGCAGCGGCTTCCCCTTCCATCGAGATCACCAATGTTCCGCCCTTTGGTTCCTCCGCAGTCCTGGGTGGGCGGGTTGTGGATGCCCTGCCGGCTTCCTACAGGGTTGCCGTTTTCATTTATGTTCCCAGCGCCGGCTGGTGGTCCAAGCCCTATTTCGATCCCCAATTGACTGTCATCCAGCCGGACGGGAGCTGGACAGCGGACATCACCACCGGCGGCGCGGACGCGTCTGCCACCCGGATCACGGTTTTGCTGGTTGGCACAAATTACTCCGAGCCTTGCGTCATGGGGCCGGCGGACCTGCCCACCAACGTCCTGGCACAGGCAGTTGCCTCGGCAACCGTTCATCGGATTGATCCCAGTGTCCGATGGATCAGTTTTTCAGGCTATGATTGGTGGGTGAAGGACAGTCCCGGCC
>DASRKU010000102.1:0-9071 GCA_035648815.1 Verrucomicrobiia bacterium
TAATTCCGTTCCGCCCGCTGGAACGCGGGCGGGACATCGCAGCAGCGATGTCGCTACCACACCCGAGCCCTCACCTCGGCCCTCTCCCATCGGATGGGAGAGGGAGGACCGATTGACGCGTTCGTTGCAAACCATGGCGCAGCAGAATCCAAAGTGTTGGGCCCTGTTCCCTCTCCCGTCGGACGGGAGAGGGTCAGGGTGAGGGTTCCCAATGGTCCGGTTTTGGCTTTGGCTGGACAGGAACAGGTTTGACTTGGACCCATGCGGACCCTACATTGCTGGCACATGCTTGCAGCTGAAACCAAAGTGGTGACGGCGTCTTCTGCCAGTTCACTCGCTTCAGAAGAGATTTGCTCATGGACGGAGATTATTCGACCTGTAGAACCTTTTTTGGAGGCTGTCCATGCTCGATTAGCACGGCAGGTAAGCGAATTTGAGATGGAGATCGGTCCGTATGCCGAGTATGCGCTGGCCGGGGGCGGCAAGCATTTGCGTCCGGCGCTCGTGGCCCTCTCTGCGAATGCGCTGGGGAAAACCAACGAAGCCCACATCACGGCGGCTGTGATCATCGAGATGGTGCATTTGGCCACGCTGGTTCACGACGATGTCATGGATGAGGGGCGGATCCGGCGCGGCAAGCCGACCTTGGCGGCCCAGTGGGGAAACGAAGTGGCGGTATTGTTTGGTGATTGCCTGTTCGCGCAGGCGCTCAAGCTGGCGGCGGGGTTTCCAACACCGGAAATTTGCCGGGCGGTGGCGATGTCCACAAAGACGGTCTGTTCGGGAGAAATTCTGCAGACGCAGCACCGGAAGGATTTTCAATTCTCGAGAGACGATTATTTTCGGGTCCTGGAGATGAAGACGGCGGAATTGTTTGCGTTATCGAGCGATTTGGGGGCTTACTTGAGTGGGGCGACGCCTGCGCAGCGGAATGGGGCGCGTCAATTCGGGCTGGCATTTGGGACGGCTTACCAGGTTTACGATGATTGTGTGGACCTGTTTGGATCGGAGAGTGCGGCCGGCAAATCGCTGGGAACGGATTTGGCGAAGGGCAAACTGACATTGCCGGTGATGCTGGCGCGGGAGCGGGCGACGGCGCAGGACCGGGCGCGGTTGGAGAGATTGGTTCAGAACTGGGATCAGGGGGCTTTTGCCGAATTGTTGTCGATATTGACTCAATATGACGCGCTTCAAGGGGCGGTGGAGAGTGTGCATGAGAATTTGGAGAAGGCGCGGCAGATTCTGCGGGCTCTTCCGGAAACGCACGGGCGGGAGCATTTGCTGGCATTGACCAAATATCTTGCGCGTCAAGTGAGCGGGCTGATAGTTTGTGGCTGAAGGCGGCTAAGATGATTATGACGGATCCGGCAACTGGTGAGGGGAAAAAGCCTGCGCCTTTGGAGCCTACGAAGACGACGTCAACTCCCACGGAGGAGGTTGAGCTGGTGACTCGTGCCCGGCGTGGGGATTTGGGCGCGTATGATGAGCTTGTGCGGCGGTACCAGGAGCGTATCTACGCCACAATCTATCACATGACATCCAACCACGAGGATGCCAACGACCTGGCGCAGGAAGCCTTCATTAAAGCTTTCCAGGCCCTCAAAACTTTCAAAGGCGGCTCGAGCTTTTACACCTGGGTCTATCGCATTGCGGTCAACAAGACGATCAACTTCCTGAAACAGCGCAAGAATCGGACGGCTATGAGCCTCAACGACTTGGATTTCAACGCCGAGCACGATCCGGACCTGGTGGCGTTGGTTTCGGACAAGACACCCCGGCGCGAGGCCAGTTTGAACGAGCTCCAGGAAAAGTTGAACACAGCGCTCCAAAAGCTGTCAGAACCACATAGATTAGTCGTGACGTTGCACGATGTGCAGGGTTCGACGCATGAAGAGATCGCGAAAATTATGGACTGCAATGTTGGGACTGTTCGTTCGAGGTTGTTTTATGCGAGACAACAATTGCAGGCTTATTTGTCAGACTATCTAAAATAGAATAGTTATGAATGCTGATCCGGAAAACTTTGAGGACTTACGCAGGCTGCTGAAATTGAAACGGTATGAGCAGCCGCCCCCGGGATACTTCAACAACTTTTCGAGCATCGTCATTGCCCGCATTGAGGCTGGCGAGCGCGGGGAAGCTGCTTCAGTTTTGGAGCGTCTGTTCGGACGAGAAGGATGGTGGCAGCAACTTTGCGATTCCCTGCAATCGCGCCCCGGATTTGCCGGCGCATTCGGCGCGATCGCTTGCACGTTGTTGATTTCCGGACTTGTTTACTCGGAGAATTCCCCGGCGCTGGTTTCCCAGGCCATGGTTCCCGTAGACGCCAGCCCGATGCTGGCGACGGTGAGTTCCTACGGCACGGCAGATTCACTGAATGCAGGATACATCACCAGCAGCACCAATCCCCTGGCGCCCCCGGCCGAATCGCTCTTCGACCAGTTCCAATTTCCAAGATCGGCCCAGCCTGCAAGTTTCAGTTTTCCAGGTAACTAATCCTGGCGCTGGAACGCCAGTTCCAGTCCCTGGCCCGTGATGGTCAGGCGATCGCCTTCGATTTCCAGGCTGGCCGCTTCCTCTTTGCCTTCCGGACTATACGTCAGCGCATACCTGCCCGCCGCATCCGCCCATCGGGCCGGCACATTGAGCAGTTCCGTGGGTGCCGGCGTTCCGGTGACCGAACTCTTCAAATGCGGAAAACTCTTCAGCACCGCCTGCCGATCGGTCATCGCCACCAGCACCGTCTTGTCAAACTGCTGGTGAATCCAGCTCTTCAACCGGGCCATTTCCTTGGACGGGATGTTGGGACGGGATTTGCGCAGCATCCCGATCGTGGCGTCGGGATCGAAACTCCAGCGCCCGACGATTTTTTGGGAAGCATATTTGGGAGACCGGCCCGAGACGAGGTACGTTCCGAGATCGCTGAGGTCTGGAAGGATCAGGTCCCAGAACGTTTTCAGCGTCTCGGGGTTTTTGATAATGGAATCGACCGAAGGCTGCTTAATGAGTTCGAGGATGGGAGTCTGGTTTTGCCATTGCTGCGCCAGGTCCGAGGAATTGACGAGGCTCTCAAAATCCGGACGTTCGGCCAGGCCGACATACGGAGGATAATTATACAACCGGTCTTTGAGAGAGGGATTGTTATAGATCAAACCGGCGATATCGGCCGTTTGATAGTACAACGGCGGCATGCGCTCAATGGATCTTCCGACGTCGGCCATGCCTGTGGCCTGAAGGTCTTTGCTGAACTGGTTGAGAAGGCGCAGGCCTTTGGGGGTGGAAGGCGAGGTGGCAAGCTGGACTGACCAGTAGCCGGCCACGTAAAGCACAAAGGAGATCAGGATGAGGTAAGCGGCTCCGTTGGCAAAGGACACGCACACGCCAAGGCGCGCGTTCAGCCGCTCCCACAAGGCAATCCGCAGGTCGCCGGTTTTATATTTGTAAAACACTTCCACCTTCCGATGCACGGCATAGCCGGCTATTTTGAAAATCAGCAGGATGAGAAAAAACGCGATTGCCGGAGGGAGCAGCCACAGGACCAGCGGATGTTTGATCCCGGTGATCCCGAGGAGACGTTCGAGCAAATGACCGAGCGGCAGGGCCAACAGGGCTCCCAGGAGGATGCCTCCGAGCGAGAAAGCGGCACGAATTCCACCCTGGCGCAGTCCCAATCCGAACTCGCAGGCCAATAAAACAATCACAAGCAGCCAAATTGTCATATGAGACAATTACGGTCTCCGTCTCAAAAAAGCACGTAGAAAAATAAGGAAGCGTGTCCATCCGTGTCCATCCGTGGTTAAATATGTTTTGTGTGGAAAGGGCAGCGGTGAAGCGGATATGCATGTGACAACCGAAATGGTGATTGGCGCGTTGCTGGTCCTGAACCTGGTGGGGCTGACGATTGCAGCCTACCACATACTGAAAAAGAAGTAGGTCACTGCTCGCGCAGCGGGAGCAGGTGCAGTTTTGTCTGGGCAAAGGCCAGTTGGAGTTCCCGCAGGACATCGGGCGCGGCCTCCAGGGTCCCTGACCTGGCAAGTTCCTCCAGTTTCTGGCACAGATCCACAATGCGCCTGGCGCCGAGATTCAATCCCATGCTCTTCAAGGCGTGCGCATGAAACCCGAGCTGCGCCGCGTCGGACATCGAGTTGCTGATCTGACCCAGGCGCTGCGGGGCGCTTTCCAGGAACAAATCCACCAATTCGCGGACGATGTCGCCTCCATCGGCCGGCGATATGTCACGCAATTCAGCGAGAATCGATTCGTCCAGGAACGATTCGCGGGCAACCATCGCCGCGCGGGACAGGAAGGAGGTTTCGAACTTGCGCGAACGGGTGGGGCCCCACTTTTCGAGCGTGCTCTGCAGTTCGCCGATCCGGACCGGTTTGGAAATGTAATCGTCCATTCCCGCATCCAGGCATTTTTCACGGTCGCCCAGCAGCGCGTTGCCGGTCATGGCGATAATGCAGGGCCGTTTTTCAGGCGACCAGCGCGTGCAGATATTCCGGGCCGTTTCCAACCCGTCCATTTCCGGCATCTGCACGTCCAGGAAGATAATATCGTAAGCCTTTTGTTCGAGCGCCTGGAGGACTTCGACGCCGTTCTGGGCCAGGTCGGCGCGGTACCCGAGCTTTTGCAGGACGCTTGACCCGACTTTCTGATTGATGGGATTGTCATCGGCCAGAAGAATGCGCAGCGGAAACCGCTTCGAAAAACCGGAGTCCAGCGCCGGCGTGGAGGGCGCGTGCTTCTCCCGCTGCAACTGGATATTCATGGCGCGGCATAGCGCATCCAGCAGTTGTCCGGGACGCACCGGTTTGTGCACGAACACGGAGATCCCGACATTGGCGGCCCGGGGATCATCGCCGCGCAGCCGGATGGAGGAAAGCAGGAGGATCGGCAGTTCCTTTCCGCCCGGCTGTTTTCGGATCTGATCAGCAAGGGCCAACCCGTCCATGTCCGGCAGTTGCAGATCGATGATCATGGCGTCGAGCGGGGCGGCATCGACCAGGAGCGCGAGGGCGCGCTGGCCGGAGGGGACGCACTCGGCGATCATGCCCCACTGCTCGGCCCGATGGCGAATGATGCCGCAATTGGTGTCGTTGTCCTCGACGATGACGAGGCGTTTGCCCGCGAGTTGCGGTTGCTGGGTTTGCCAATTGGGAGGGGCGGTGGCGGAAGAGGCTTTGACGGAGATGGTGAAATGGAACGTTGCGCCCTGGCCGGCCGCGCTTTCCACCCAGATTTTTCCCCCAAGCAATTCCGTCAGCCGCTTGGAGATCGCCAGCCCCAGCCCGGTGCCGCCATAATGCCGTGTCGTCGAAGCGTCGACTTGCTGGAACGATTTGAAAAGCCGGCCCTGTTTTTCCAGCGGAATGCCGATGCCGGTATCGCGCACTGAAAAATGCAGCAGCCATTCCTCGGGATGCCGCAGGAAATCCGTGTCGTATTCGTGGCCGGGTTCCAGCGTGCGCGCCCCGTGCGCGGCCGGCGCCACCTCCACCACAACTTCCCCCTGGTGCGTGAACTTTACCGCGTTGCCGATCAGGTTCACCAGGATCTGCCGAAGCCGGGTGACGTCGCTGACCAGGATTTTGGGGATGGTGTCGTCCACGACATAACCGATATCGATGTTTTTCTCCGCGGCTTTTGGCGACAACAGATCCAGGGCTTCCTCGATGCAGGTGTGGAGTTCGAAAGGATGGTTTTCGAGTTCCAGTTTGCCGGATTCAATTTTTGAGAAGTCGAGGATATCGTTGACGATGGTCAACAGGGCATCGGCGCTGCTGCGGGTGGCCTCGACATATTCCCGCTGTTCGTCGGTCAGCTCGGTATCGAGCATGAGGGCGGTCATGCCGATCACGCCGTTCATGGGGGTTCGGATTTCGTGGCTCATGTTGGCAAGGAATTCGGACTTGGCGACCGTTGTTTCCTCCAGTTTCTGGTTCAAAGCAACCAGGGACGTGTTGCTCTCGATCAATTGTTGCTGGCTTTCGCGCAGAGCACGGTACGCGGTGTCGCGCTGCAACTGTGTCAGGTAAGCCCTGGAATGGTAACGGATGCGGGCGATCAGTTCGATTTTGTCGGGCAGTTTGACCAGGTAATCGTTGGCGCCCACCGCGAACGCCTGTCCCTTCACCTGCGGATGTTCGTTCGTGGACAGCACGATAATGGGAATATCCTTGGTCGCCGGGTTGGAGCGGAATTGGCCGACCAGCGTCAGGCCGTCAATTCCGGGCATCACCAGGTCCTGGAGAATCACCGTGGGACGGAGATGAATGGCGACGCGCAACGCTTCATTGGCGTCGGAGCAGTAATGAAAGTCGATGTCGGTTTGATTGGAAAGCGCCCGGCGGACAGCCTCGCAGACCATGACCTGGTCATCGACGAGCAGGACCATGACATGGTAATCCTGGGAGTGGACGGAGGGGTCCGCGTCGAGCCGTAGCGTCAGATCGGGGCGTTGTTGTGCCATGCAGCTAATCTTGAATAGAGACAGTGTAAACCCAGGTGGGCCTGGTTTTCAACGGCAGAAGTGCCGGGGTGTACGGAGGATATCGTAACCATTTGGTCGCGCGAATCTTGAAGGGCGTGTTGCCGAAATAAAAAGATAAAAGCTGCCCTCACCCTACCCCTCGGGCTGGCCGATCAGGTCCAGGACGGCTTTGAGCAGGGCGTCTGAATGAAAACTTCCCTTGGTCAGGTAAAAATCCGCGCCTGCCTGCAGCGCCCTCAACCGATCTTCATCCGCATCCTTGTACGAAACCATCAATACCGGCACCGATCTCAAGTGCGGGTCGGCTTTGATGCGCGCCACCAGTTCAATCCCTCCCATCCGCGGCATGTCCACATCCGTGATCACCAGGTCATACCGGGCCGCCCGCACTGCGTTCCAGCCGTCAATCCCGTCGATTGCCACGTCGGCGATATAGCCTCGGTTCGCAAGCAGCTTGCGCTGGACTTCACGAACTGCGGCCGAATCGTCGACGGCGAGAATGCGTTTGCGCTGGCCCGTGACAGCGTCCCCCAGTTCCCGCGGGGCGTGGGAAGGCAGGCTCGCCGCCAGCACGCCTTCGATTGAATCCAACATTTCTTCAATGTCGATGATCAGCGCAGGAGATCCATCTTCCATTAATGCCGCGGCGTTGATGCCCTTCACTTTTCCGAGCCTCGAATCGAGGGGTTGGACGACCAGCTCCCGTTCTCCCAGAAGCCGATCGACGATCAAGCCGTAACGCCGGGGGTTTTCTCCGACGACGACGACAGACAGATCGTCGGGCAGGGGCAGGGGGCCGTAATCGAGCACCTGTTGGGCGGACAGCAGCGCCAATTGGCGGTTCTCGAGCGTAAAGTACCGCCGCCCTTCCACCGTCTGGACTTTATCGAGTGACAATTTCAGGGTGCGGTGAATTCGGGAGAGCGGGAATGCGTATGCCTCGCCGGCGATGCTGACGAGCAGGGTGCGGAGGACTGAAAGCGTGAGGGGAAGCTGGAGCTGGAGCCGGGTACCCCGGCCCGGCTCGGTGGTGATCCGGGCTGAACCGCGGACGCTCTTGACCATGTTTTGCACCACATCCAGGCCGATGCCCCGGCCGGAAACTTCGGTGACAGTGTCCTTGAGCGTAAATCCGGGCCGAAAAAGAAATTCCATCAAATTGGCCTGGCTGAGCTTTTCGACCGTCGGGGCGGGAGCCAGCGCTTTTTCGACGATCAAGCGTCGCAATCGGTCCAGGTCGATGCCGGGTCCGTCATCGGAGACGGTCACGAGAAGCATGCCTGCGCTGTGATGCGCGTCGAGCTGGATGCGTCCTTCGGGACGTTTGCCGGCCCGCTCGCGGTCGGCGGGCGCTTCACAGCCGTGGTCCACGGCGTTTCGCAGCATGTGGGCAAGGGGCACCTCCAGCCGCTCCAGGATATCGCGATCGACGGGGGTATTATCGCCGGAGATTTCCAGCCGGACTTCCTTGTGAAGGGAGCGGGCCAGGTCGCGGACCATGCGGGGCATCCGGCGCACGGCATCGCCGAAGGGCCGCATGCGCGCGCGCAACACTTCCAGATAGAGCCGATGCGAGAGATGGGCCGAGCGCCGGTCAAAGAGGTCCAGCTCCTCGAGCTTTTCAGCGAAGAACTGCTGGCATTCCACCAGTTTCGCCAGAGCCTCCTCCAGGCGGGTATCGGCATCGGCGGGTTGAGGACCCTCGATCTGCGCGCGCACGGAATAGAGCAATTGAGCGACTTCCAGGTGCAGATGCTTGAGGCGCTGCATCGAATCGGAGAACGGACGCAGCCAGCGGGATTCGACGAGGGATTCGCCGGCCAGGCCGAGAAGATGGTTCAGGTTTTCGGCAGCGAGCCGGAGCAACCGCTCGGGCGGTTCGCGCTTCCTTGGCACCATTGGCCCGGCGGTTTTTGCAGGCAACTCCGGCGCGGCTCCGGGGCTTGTCTTGCCTCGGAAATATTGCGGCGGCTCCTTCGGGGCATCCCCGACCACCTGCTTGAGCTGCGCCAGAAACTGCTCGATTTCCACCGCATGCGCGGCTTCCCACGCGACGGTGTCGTCCTCGACGGCTTTGGAAATTTGCTGGAGGAGATCGACGCCGCGGAACAGGAGATCAATCTCTGCCTTTTGAATTCGGACATGGCCGCTTTGGGCCGCGACCAGGCAATCTTCCATCGCGTGGGCCACCAGGACGGCGGGCTGCAGGTTGACAATTCGCGCCGCGCCTTTGAGGGAATGGGCGGCCCTCAACAGTTTTTCGATGGGCTGGATGGAATCGAGGTCTCTTTCCCATTCCAGCAAGCCGGCTGTGAGGATCGCGGTTTCGTTGTCAGCCTCATCGCGAAAAAGTTGCAGCAGCGAACTGCCCAATTCATTTCGGTTGGAATCGTTCACGGCAGGCTGCGGTTGAAGATTGAGAATATCCGCTGAGGCTCCAGCAGGCCCACGATCCTTTTCTCCCACGAAAAAACTCCGCGCGCGAAGGTCCAAGGAACGTTCATTGCCTTGGGAGCCGGATCGGTCAGGTCTTCGGGTTGCAACCGGTGCAATCCGTGCCCTTCATCGACTGGAA
>DASRKU010000103.1:0-8028 GCA_035648815.1 Verrucomicrobiia bacterium
GCACTTTTCTCACGATTTTGTGCAAATATTGCAATTCCCAAAGCATCCCGGAAGAGTAGCCTCAACAAATGATACCTCGAATTTTCCGAACGCTTTGTTGTTGCGGCGCACTGGCTCTTCCACTGATCGCGACGGGGTCGCGGGTGCATGCCGAATCGACTGCTAACCCGGAACAGGCCAAAGCGGCCGCTCAATCGGCGGCCAGGGCCTGGTCCACGGTTCCCGACATTCTCAAACGCATCGTGCCGCCCACTTTTCCGGCCAGGGAATTTGTCATCACGAACTTCGGCGGAGCCGGCGATGGCGTGACCGATTGCACAGAAGCGTTCCGGCTTGCGATCGAGGCCTGCCACGCAGCCGGCGGGGGCAGGGTCGTCGTGCCGCGCGGCGTCTTCTCGACTGGCGCCATTCACTTGCTGAGCAACGTCAACCTGCATATCGCCAAAGGCGCAACAATCCGCTTCAGCACCGATACAAAAAAATACATGCCCGCTGTGTTCACCCGTTACGAATGCACCGAAGTCATGAGCTATTCGCCCTTTATCTACGCCCTCGAACAACAGAATATCGCCATCACCGGAGAGGGCACTTTGGACGGACAAGCCTCCGCCGGCGTATGGTATCAATGGAAAAAACAAGCTCAGGATGCCCGGCGCCTCGTCCAGATGGGCCAGGACGGTGTGCCTGTGGACAAGCGCGTCTTCGGGGAAGGATACCACCTGAGGCCCAATTTCATCGAACCGGTCCGATGCCGCAATATCCTCATCGAAGGAGTGCGCATCCTGGATTCTCCGATGTGGGTATTGCACCCGCTCTATTGCACGAATATCACAATCCGGGGAGTCACCGTCGACACCAAAGGCCCCAACACGGACGGATGCGATCCGGATTCCTGCACGGACGTGCTGATCAAGGATTGCAGTTTCAGCGATGGCGACGATTGCATCGCCGTCAAGTCGGGCCGGGACGGGGACGGTCGGCGGGTGAATATTCCCTCCGAGAACATCGTGATCCGCGACTGCACATTCCGGGCGGGACACGGCGGAGTCACGATGGGCAGCGAGACCTCCGGAGGGATTCGAAACGTATTCGCGGAGCACTGCCAGTTCGACAGTCCGGACCTGGATGCGGCGATGCGGTTTAAGACCAATCCGGCGCGGGGAGGCTTCATCGAAAACATTTACATTCGAAATTGCACCGCCAGGACCGCCAAGGTCGGGATTCACATGACGATGAGATACAGCAGCAGCGGAGCCCGGGATGGCGATTCGATTCCCCGGGTCAGAAACATCGATATTCGGGATTCGAAATTTGATCACTTGACCAAGCAGGCCGTTTTTATTGAGGGTTACTCACCCTCGATACAGATCACCGATGTGATGATTGCGGATTGCGTGTTCGGGTCGGCCCCTGCGGGAAGCCTGATCACGAATGCGGCCCGAATTTACCTTCCCGGCACACATGGAACAGGGCTGGATTAGGCATTTGAGTGCACTTTTTTCACTTTTATTTGCAGATACAACGGGTTGATCCTGCCCGGGTCTCCGCATATGATTTCTTATCGACAAGTTAAACAAATTAACGCCATGACCGTCCAGACTATGGAATCGAAACGTCCTCTCTTGCCGGGAACCCTTCGGTGTCCGCTCATGCGTAAGGCATTTACGCTCATCGAATTGCTTGTTGTCATCGCAATCATCGCGGTTCTGGCTGCGCTGCTGTTGCCCGCCCTTGCCAGAGCCAAGGCGAGAGCTTGCCAGGCAAGTTGCATCTCCAACTTCAAACAGGTCGGCGCCGCACTCGTGATGCGAGTCGATGACAATGATGGCTGGCTGCCACCCGAGCCGATTGATGAAAGCCTGAATCCTAAGGCGCTTTCGCGTAGCCAGGCGCCGGTCTATAGCGGCACAACAAGAACAACCTATTACAAAAAGCTGCTCTCCTATTACATCGCCAGCTACATGGGCTTGCCGCCGCCGGAAGCAATTCCCGCAAAGACCAACCTGATCAAGGCAATGCTGTGCTGCGGCTACGCCAAGAGCATGCCCAATAACAGCGCCAGCGGCAGCTATCGGCCCGAGTTCGATACCAGCGGGCCCTATAATAAGGCTCTTTCCTATTCGGTGACCAGAACTAACAACTTCCCTAACTCCGATCTCGCTCTTTATGGGTATCCGTTCGGCGACGAAAACTCGCCCTTCCCCTTGGATCGCTCGATGAAATTATCCACGGTCCAATCTGTTCGGGGGTTTTCGGATATGTGGGTGCTTGCCGATTTTGATACGAACTGCGTCACAAACCCCAACGGTTTGGGTAGCGATTTGCCAAACATGGCCCGAAGTCCCGTCCACGGAAAAGTCCGCAACTTCCTATATTTCGATTGGCATGTCGGCTCCAAGCGCGTCACTTCATCGCAGGATTACTGATTCACACTAGTTGATCTGAACTGCGGCAGGCGCTTCCCGCGCCAGCCGCTTCTTTTTGTGCGGGGTGCGACCGTCCCGGTAGAAACGGCGCTGCTGCGCCGTTAGCGCCGCGCAGCAGCGGCGCAACGTGAGGCGTGATCTGCGGCACGAGGGGGCGTGATTTGTTCCGCCCGCTGATACGCGGGCGGGACATCGCGGCAGCGATGTCGCTACCGAAGCTTTTACGGAGGGCTGCTGGCGGCCTTTTCGGACACTTTCTCTTCCGCGCCCGGCTCCGCTTTCTTATCGATCATGAGTTGCGAACGTTCCTTTAACAGGGGATCCAGCATCCAACTTGATATCAGGTAGGTCCAATTTTCATAACCCTGTTCCTGCTTGAGTCTGTCCTCGAGCTTCTGGCTGCTCTCTTTAAATTCCTTGTCGAGCCTTGCTTTGTCCGCCTCTTTTTCGTCCTTGGCTTTTTCTCGCTCCTTTGGAATTTCGGCCGTGACGGCCACGGTCACCCGGTAGTCCTCATTGGTTTTGGCGCCCACCGACAGGACGTATTGAAAATGATCGAACGTATCTATTTTGGCGACCACGGGAAGGTTCGTTCCGGATGCACGAGGCTCCGGGCCGGGAATCACGTCGGAAAACGAAAGCGAATTGAAAGGATACGACACACTCGCGGCCTTGGACGCGTCCAATGCCTCGCCCGGTTTGGCATCGGCCAGCTTCCATTCGCCCGACTCGCTTTCGCGGGTCAGTTTCCATGAGTTGGTGCCGGTGGGGAAATCCACTTCAATGGACTTTGCCTTTTCGACTCGAATAAAATCCTTGTTCAGCCACACCTCGGGCCTGGGTTCCACGCTGTCCAGCGGATCCGCAACGACTGCCACCACCGAACCGCCCGTGGTGACGTATCGGCCGTCGGGCCAGTCCATCTCGCCCTCACCCGTATCCGAAGGCCGGCTCGAAGCTTTCAAGTGATGTTTTCCGACGAACAGGGTCCGGATCGGTTTGGCATTTTGATCTTTGAATTCGACCACCAGTGCGGCATTGGTCCCCTGCCCCGGCACAAGCTGCAAAGCGGATAATTGCGAAGGACCCACTTTCTCGCTCTGGACAGCCTTCAAACCGCGCGCCTTCAAGATGAAATCCCGGATCTGGCTGTAATTGGCCGGATAATCATGGCGCTCCTGCACCCGCCAGACATCTTCCTTCTTCACCAACTCCAGCCGGTTTGTGCCGCGCGCGATGGAAATGCGGGTGATGTCATTGACGGGCAAATCGCTGAGAAGCTTGTTGCCCATGTCGGTGTTGCCTTCCTTCCAGGACGCAACCTGGTTCCTGCGCAGCACCAGGCCGATGCCTCCCAGCACGACCACCAAAACGATTAAAACTCCAAGCTGTTTCCGATTCATTTTGCCGAAGTGCGTTTCCGTTTGTAAATCGCCAGACCCACTCCCGCCAGGCAAACCGCCAGAGGCATCGACGCGATGTTCAGCCATTCGATCCGGCGTTGAAGCGACACGACGCTGCGGCGCAGGTCCTTGTTGACACGCCGCAGTTCGCGGCTGGTCTCCGCTTCCTTCTTTCGCAGATTGTCAATCTCCGCCTGCTGTTCGTGCGAAAGAATGTAACGCTGGTTCTGGCTCTTCTGACTCTGCAATTCCGTCAGGCGCGCAACAGCCTGGTCGCGGCTTTCCTCCAGCTCCTTGATCCTGGCCAAATACTCCGCCTCGGCCTCCGCCTCCATCTTCTTCACCCGGGTGAATGGCCGGTTCAAAATCGCCCGGCTGCGCACCGCGATCAGGTTGTCGTCGCCCGAAAGCTGCTCCACCAGATTTTGGGCAAAATTCAGATTGGCGTTCATCGGCATCGCCAGAGTCCCAAAGGGACTGTTCATCCGCCGCAACGTGTAGCTGTCGTAAATCATATCCGCGTCTCCCACCAGAACGACGGCGGTATCCTGCCTGGATTCCTTGAGAGATCCATCAGGCCTGGCCGCGGGGGCCGCCCCTGTCACGGCATTGGTGGACCCGTCCTCCTTCTTTTCCTGCGGCTTGCCTTCAGGAAAGGCGGTTTTGAATCTTCCGGTCAGGCGCACCGCAAGCGCATACTCCACGCCGGAAGGCTTGAAATCCTTCAGGATGCCGTCCCCCGAAAAATTCGCGAGCATCCCCTCCACCAGTTGCGAATCCCTGGTGCTGCGCAGGAGCACCGTTTCCTGAAGGCCCGGCGGGGGAGTCCCGGTAAAGGCGCCGGCGGAGAACATCCAAATATTGTCCAACTCGGCCGTCGCGATATCATTGCTGTTGATTCCCTCGGGCGTCAGCGCCAGCCATGCGGGCCGTTGCTGGCTCGTGTCGCCCTGCTCGCCCAGTTCCATCTTGAACGTCCGGTCCGCAACCACTTTGCTGGTGTCAAATTGCAGCCCCCACGCCTTCAGAAGCTTGTCCAGGCTCGAGCCGCCGCCAGGCATCTGGCCCATCATCGGATTCTGCCCCCGGCTGTCCACCAGCGACTGCGCATCCAAAAACGCAATCAGCTTGCCCCCGCGCAATATAAATTGATCTATCGCGTATTGGGCTGCTTCGGAAATCTCACGCGGATGAATCACCAGCAGGACTCTGATGTCATCGTCGATTTTGTCCGCGTTCATCTCAACCCGCTTGAGACTGAAATCGCTCTTCAACTCTGTGATCAGCGCCCAGGGTTCCTGGCCTTGACGGCCCATCTGCGCCATCATCGGGTTGGAAGGCATCCCGAACACCGGCAGCGGGCTCATCACGCCCACGACGGCCTTTTCCGGCGTGACGACCCGCGAGATCGCGCGTGAGATATCATACTCCAACTGTCGTTCCCGGTCCGGGGAGAGAACTGGAATCGCCTGCTTGTCTTCCAGCCCCTTGCTGATCGCCAGGCCCAGATAAAACTTTTCACCGCCAGGCAGCGTCTGGGGTTCAATCCCGTCCAGGCGCGCCGAATCTTCCGCGTCCGAATCCGGCTGCGGATCATATTTTTCAATGATCACGTTGCCGTGGGCTGTCTGTTTGTATTCCTCGAGCAGGTCCTCGACTTTGCCGGCGTAAGACTTCAGCAGAACAGAGTAAGGGCTGGCCGTCTCGCTCTGCGTGCAATAGAAACGGACGCGGACCGGGCTGCCCAGTTTCCGCAACACCGCCCGCGTCCCGTCCGAGAGCGTATAGGCCTTTTCCTTTGTTAAATCCACGCGCTCGCGGAACGTGGCGGTGATCACGTTGAAGGCAATCAGAATGGCGACCATGACAATAATGCCAATGGTCGAGTAGAGGACGTTTTCCAGAGATTTCTTTTGCATGGCAATTCCTGGTCAACCCGCGCGATGTCCCCGCAGGATCACGCTCGTCGCGAACAGCGAGAACACGATAATGGACAGGAAGAAGATGACATCGCGGGAGTCGAGCACCCCTTTTTGGAACCCATCAAAATGGGTGATGACGCTGAAGGAGGTGACGGTATCGAGCAGCCACGGTTGGGCCCAGCCCGAAAGCATTTTTACCACCGGCGGAAACCCCGCGAGGATCAGGAAGAGGCAAAACACGACGGAGACAATGAAACTGACCACCTGTGTTCGGGTCATTGCCGATGTGATGCAACTGACAGCGAGGTAGGCCCCTGCCATGAGCCAACTCCCGATATAGGCGGCCAGGATGACGCCATTATCCGGGTTGCCGAGGTAATTGACGGTGATCACGATTGGGAAGGTCAGCGCCAGCGCCAGCGCCAGAAAAAGCCAGGACGCCAGGAACTTCCCAACAATGGCCTGCCAGGCGGTGATGGGCATCGTCAGCAACAGCTCCAGGGTTCCAACGCGCCGTTCCTCGGCCCACAACCGCATCCCGACCGCCGGCACCAGGAACAAATAAAACCATGGGTGCCAATCGAAGAACGAACGCGACAAGGAGGCCTGGCCGATTTCAAAAAAACCGCCCACCATGAAGGTGAAAAAGCCGCAGAGCAGGAGGAAAATCACGATGAACACATAGGCCAGGGGCGAAGAGAAGTAAGCGCCCAGCTCGCGTTTGGTGATGGTTTTGATGTTCGCCCAGGAATTCATATGGATTGCGTTTGCTTTATTGCGCGATGGAAAGTCATTTGCCCCCCGCCTTCACGGTATCGGGCATGGTGATGCTTCGAAACACTTCATCGAGCCGCCCCTCTTCCGTGTGCAATTCCTCGATGCGCCAGCCCTGGGCTGATTCAGCGATGCTCCGGGCGAGGTTGCCATTCACATCGGATTTCGGAAATGCCCGCGCGGTGACTCCAGCCGAGTCTTCATGCAGGATCACGATTTTTCTGACGGCCGCCAATTGCGTCAGACGCTGGCTCAACGCCACCGCGTTAATCCCGGTGACACGCAATGTCACCGCCCCGGCCCATTCGGATTTGCGCCGAAGCTCCTGAGGGCTCCCGTTGGCCACAATCCTGCCACGGTCAATAATGATTGCCCGCGTGCATGCCGCGTCCACTTCCTCCAGGATGTGAGTGGAGAAAATAATCGCCTTGCTCGCGCCCATCCGGCGAATCAACCCGCGGACCTCGTGCTTTTGGTTGGGATCCAGGCCGTCCGTGGGCTCATCCAGCACCAGCACCTCCGGATCGTGAATAATCGATTGCGCAAAACACGTGCGGTGGCGGTAGCCTTTGGACAACGTTTCCACGCTCTGGTGCAAAACCGGTTCGAGAAAACACATCTCGACGGCGCGTCGAATAGCCTTCTTCTTTGCTTCTCCGCGCAAGCCGCGAATTTCGGCCGAGAAATTCAAAAACCCATGCACGGTCATGTCGGTGTAAACCGGGGCGTTCTCGGGCAGGTACCCGATCAAACGCTTTGCTGCAATCGGCTGCTCCACCATGTCGAACCCGCCCACGGACACCGCACCCGAGGTGGGCGGAAGAAACCCGGTGATCAATCGCATCGTGGTGGATTTGCCCGCCCCGTTGGGCCCCAGGAACCCAAGCACTTCGCCCCGTTCAACTGTGAAAGACACCCCGTCCACCGCCCGCTTGGCGCCAAACACTTTCACTATATTTTGAACTTTGATCATATGCTGCCTGTCCGGTATCCATCGGAATAAACCCTCCCAATAGACTGTCCCGACGGAAAAGTAAATTGATTTTTACGGACGTTGTCTTTAGCGGCGACGTCTCTTAGATTGCCACCTGCGGTTATGCCTTTGACAAAATCCAACGGAATTGTTCAAAAAATTCTTGGCGCCAATGCCCTTGGCGCCATCCTGATTTTGACCGTGCTTTGCCTGAGCTCGTGCCGCGCGCTGCCGCCGATTCAGAAGGTGGATCTTGCCGGTCCAGGATGGAACGTGCGCCAGGGCCAGGCGATCTGGCGTCCGAGCCGCAGCGCGCCGGAAATTTCCGGTGACCTGATCGTTGCCACTCATGCCGACTTGCGCGCGTTCGTGCAATTCAGCAAGTCGCCCATGACGCTGGCGGTGGCGGTCAAAACGCGGGATTCCTGGCAGGCGGAGTTTCCTTTTGCGAACAGGCGCTACGCCGGGCATGGCAGCCCCCCGGCGCGTTTAACGTGGCTCATGCTGGCCGCAACCCTGTCCGGAGCTTC
>DASRKU010000104.1:0-5380 GCA_035648815.1 Verrucomicrobiia bacterium
GTCCTGCTCGGGATGATGACGCTCAACCAAATCGGCCTGAGCGGCAGCGTCCTGCAAATGTTCTCGCACGGCATCATCGCGGGACTGCTCTTCGCGGTCGTCGGAAGGATGGTTTACGATCGCGCGCATACCCGGGATCTGGGAAAACTGGAGAAGATGGGATTGCATCGGGTGATTCCATTTGCCGCGGTCACGTTTGTCATTGCGGGCGCAGCCTCCATGGGCCTTCCGGGGTTTAGCGGTTTTGTGGCTGAACTGCAGGTGCTGATCGGCGCATGGCAGGCCTTTCCAACAATGGCCGTGCTCGCCGGATTTGGCATCCTGGTCGGCGTCGCTTACACGTGGCGAGCCATTCAGAAAGCGTTTTTTGGGGACACGAATGCTGCGCAACCAGCTTCGGCCGGCGCAGACCCGGCGCCCCTGCCTCGCATGGACCCGATCTCAATTCCCGAACGCCTCGGCGCGGCACTCCTGATCGGCGTGTCGTTGCTCGTCGGCATCTATCCGCATGTCCTGCTGCGCGTCATTGTGCCAAGTTTCGATTCACCCCTGTTCGCGCGCTTGTTTGAGTGGTTGAGGCAAAGGGGGGCGCAATGAATTACTGGGAAACGTTCCGGCTTTGCATTCCGGAGATCATCGTGGTGGTCGCCGCGCTGCTGGTGTTGCTGGCCGACTTCACCCTGCGCGGTCTGGAAGTGCGAATCCGGTTCTGGATCTGCGGCCTGGTTGCCTCGGCCGGTTGCGTCGCGGCAATCGCGTGGATTCTCCTCGCAGGAGACTCTGCCGCGACTTCCGGCGGCATGGTGGTGAGCGATGCCCTGGTCCGATTTATCCAGATGGCCCTGCTGGCTTTCACAGTTTTCACCATCCTGGTGTCTCTGGAATCGGAATTCACCGGCCATGTCGGCGAGTACGTCACGTTGATCCTGCTCGGGGCTGTGGGAATGATTTTCCTTGCCGCTTCGGAAGACCTGCTCACGGTGTTCCTGTCGCTGGAATTGACCAGTTTATCGCTGTATATCCTGACCGCGTTTAACAAACGCAGCATCCGGTCGGCCGAGGCTGCCCTGAAATATTTTCTGTTTGGCGGCATGTCCGCCGCATTCACGCTGTTCGGATTCAGCCTGCTCTACGGATTGTCCGGCCAGACCAATCTGCACGGGATTGCCGCAGCCCTGGCCGGCCAGGGATTGGACCCGCTCCTGGCGGTTGCGATCGTCATGGTCGTGATCGGGTTTGGATTCAAAGTCGCTGCCGCGCCATTTCATTTGTGGGCTCCGGATGCATACCAGGGCGCGCCCACTCCCAGCGCCGCGTTCATCGCGTCAGGGTCGAAACTCGCCAGCTTTTTCATTTTTGCCAAATTCATGGCAATCGGCTTCGCCGGCGTGGAAGGAAGCGGCGCGTTTCAAGCCTTCGCACCGGGCTGGGTTCCGGTCATCGCCGCCGTCGCCGCCCTGTCGATCGTTGCGGGCAACCTGGGCGCCATCGTGCAAAGCAGCGTGCGCCGGCTGCTGGCTTATTCGGCGATCGCACACGCCGGGTACATGCTGATCGGGGTGATGTCTCACAACCAGGACAGCCTGGCGGCACTGCTCTATTATGCGATCACCTATGGATTGACGGTCCTGGGCGCTTTTGGCGTGGTGGCCATCGTGGAACGCGGGACGGGGGAAGAACAGCTTTCCAGCTTTGCCGGTTTGAGCCGCCGCGCTCCCATCGTGTCCTTTTGCATGCTGATTTTTATGTTATCGCTGGCGGGCATCCCGCCACTGGCCGGGTTTTTCGGAAAGTTCTACGTTTTTGCATCCGCGTTGAAGAGTGGCGCATCGCATCTGGGATTGCTCTGGCTCGTGCTGCTTGCCCTTGGGGGCAGCGCGGTGTCTCTCTATTACTATTTGCAGGTGCTCAAGCAGATTTATCTCTCGGAACCTCCGCCAGGATCGCCCGCCTGGACAGTTCCTGCGTTAACACAAATCGTGCTCTGCATTCTCGCGGGGCTCATCCTTCTCTTCGGCTGCGCCCCGGAATTGCTCCTGCGACATCTGGTTTTGGCCGGCGGTTGAGAAACCAGAGCCCTCACCCCGGCCCTCTCCCGTCGGACGGGAGAGGGGGAATGAGCCGACGCGTTCGTCGTAATCATGCGCGGTCAAATCATCCAACGCGTCAGAATGGTCCCCCTCTCCCATCGGATGGGAGAGGGACGGGGTGAGGGTCGCCCCTTTTTCAGGCCAACTCATCAAATTCCCGCTTTAGGCTAATTTCAACATCCGGGACCTCCCCGTTTGACTTGAGCCTGTCCGAGTGCATAATGGGCCTGATTGGATCAGGTCTGAGCGAATTATTCACTCGGAATCGGATATATTTTGACGTTTGGCAGAATCATCCTGGAACAAACAATTAAGCGGGTGCATCTTCCTTCTGTATTAACTCTTCAGCACACTTACAATGGTTGCTCCAGAAATCCGCGCGGCTTTTCGGCGGATTATCGGTGTTTCTGTTCGTAATGATGGCCTCGGGGGCCCCCCACAAGCTCCGTGTCACTGACCGGGCTTTGGCCCAATCACTCCTTTCCCAGGGCGCCCGGTTTGTCGCAGATTACGGCGATTTTGAAGTCCTTGAGGCCGACCCGGCCCTCGCCGGCGCCTCGACGGGTCAGGAAATCGCCGACCAACTCGACCGCATTGAGCTCAAAGCGCGCCTGTTGGACACCCGAAAACCCGAAATTCAGTCCTTAAGGAAAGTCGCGGGAGCATTCTCGGGCCGGCGCCTGCATTTGATCCAGTTTGGAGGCCCGGTCAAACCCGAATGGCTGGAGGCTTTGAAGCAAACCGGCGTTCAGGTCCTCAATTTCGTCCCTCACGATTCCTACCTTGTTTACGGTGATTCGGCGGCGCTTCAGCGCCTGCAAAGCTGGGCTAAAGCATCAGAATTCGTTCAATGGGAAGGTCCCTACGCCCCGGAATACAAAATCCATCCTCGCGCTGCCATTTCTGCGGCGCAAGCCAATGCCGCCAGCCGGCTCACCGGGCTGTATGCGGTCCAGATCGTGGACAACAGCAATGAAAACACGGCAACGCTCGCCTTGATCGACCGTATCCGCGTGGGGCCACTGCAAAACCGGTATCGCGCATTGCATTTCCTCAATCTAATCGTCCGCTTGCCTGAGGCCGACCTGGCTCTGGTTGCAGCGCAAGCCGATGTTGTTTTTATTGCCTCTTATCAGCAACCAACCAAATCCGACGAACGCCAGGACCAAATCATTGCGGGCAATCTGAGCGGAGGATTGCCTTCGGGTCCCGGGTACCTCGCGTGGCTCGCGTCCAAAGGCTTCACGCAGGCGCAATTTGATCTCTCGGGCTTTCTCGTGGACCTGTCGGACAGTGGGATCGACAATGGCACGAATTGGCCGGCGCATTTCGGGTTGTACGCGCAGGGAAAACCTTCATTGGCGAGCCGGATCGCGTACAATCGCTTCGAAGGAACGATTACAAATACCGGCTCGACACTGCAGGGTTGTGACGGTCATGGAACGCTCAATGCCCACATTATTGGCGGCTATTGCGCGTTCGGCGGATTTCCGTTTGCCGATTCGGGCGGCTTTGCTTATGGGCTTGGAGTTTGTCCGTTTGCCCGAATGGGTTCCTCAGTCATCTTTGATCCCCAGGATTTCACATATCCCGATTATCCGACCCTTCAATCCGACGCTTACAACAGCGGGGCGCGCATCAGCAACAACAGTTGGGGCCATTCCTATTCCGACGGGGCTTACGATTCCGATGCCCAGGCGTTCGACGCTTTGGTGCGGGACGCACAGCCGGACGGTTCCACTTACCCGGCGGCCGGCAATCAGCCCATGGTCATAGTGTTCTCTGCCGGCAATGAAGGTCCGGGCCTTCAAACCGTTACTTCGCCCAGCTCAGCCAAGAATGTGATCACAGTCGGCGCCTCCGAAAACGTGAGGTCGCTCTCGACAGCGAACCGCGGCGCGGATAGCGCCGGCGACAGCGGCTGTGCCAATGACGCGGACATCACCGCGGATAGCGCGAATGACGTGCCGGATTTTTCGAGCCGCGGTCCATGTGCGGATGGGCGGATGAAGCCCGACGTGGTGGCGCCCGGGACACATATTACGGGAGGCGCCCCTCAGCTCGGGCCGGCGTCCACCAATGGCACTGGAACGGCCCTTCCGTGTTTCGACGCCGCCTATGTATGCGCCTTGCCTGGCCAGGGCGGGACGGGCAATCCCTATAATTTCTTTCCGTTGACGCAGCAGCTCTACACGGTTTCCAGCGGCACAAGCATCTCAGCGCCCGCGGTGGCGGGGGCATGCGCATTGGTGCGCCAGTATTTCATCAACACCAACCAGCCGCCGCCCAGCCCGGCCATGACCAAAGCCTTCCTGATTAATTCCTGCCGGTATTTGAATGGCGTTGACGCCAACGACACGCTCTGGTCCCCAAGCCAGGGAATGGGAGAGATAAACCTTGGCAGCGCGTTTGACGGCGTGCCTCGGATTCTGCGCGACCAGGTGGCGGCCGACAAATTTACCGCCTCGCTTCAAACGCGAACCATTACCGGCACCATCAGCGAATCCAATCGCCCCTTGCGCATCACCCTGGCGTGGACGGACGCGCCCGGCAGCCCCATAGCCGCAAAAGCCCTGGTCAATGACCTCGACCTGACCTTGAGCATCAACGGGGTGACTTACATAGGAAACGTTTTCAGCGGATCCAACTCCGTCCCCGGCGGCACCGCGGATTCGCTCAATAACGTCGAAAGCATTTTCCTCCCGGCCGGTTTTTCCGGGAATTTCATCGTGACCATCAAGGCCTCCTCGCTCAACGGCGATGGCGTTCCCAACGAGGCGCCCGATCTGGACCAGGATTTTGCGCTCGTCATTTACAACGCCGTCCAGACCTATATCCCCATCATCGTGGTGGACGCTCCCACTATTCTGGCCGAGAACTGCACCCCTCCCAACGGCGCCCTCGATCCGGGGGAAACCCTGACGATGGCATTTCCCATGAGAAACATCGGGACCCTGAATACGACGAACCTCGTCGCCACTTTGCTGCAATCGAACAATGTCGCCTTTCCGAGCGCTCCGGCCATGTACGGCGCGCTTCTCGCCGGCGGCTCCTCTGTTACCCAGGCCTTCTCGTTCACCGCCGGCGGCACTTGCGGAGGAAGCATCCAGCCCGTGTTCCAATTGCAGGAGGGCACGACAAATCTCGGAACCTTGAGCCTGCCCCTCACCCTGGGTGCCCTCATCGTCACCACGGGCAATTATTCAAACGCCACAACCATCACCATCCCCACCAACGCCCCATCCAATACCGTCGGACCCTCATCCCCATTTCCTTCCTCCATAATCGTC
>DASRKU010000105.1:0-4242 GCA_035648815.1 Verrucomicrobiia bacterium
CCTGTGAATCACATCCCCGAAATTCTCTCGGCTGTTCCAATAATTGATGCCACACGAACAGAGCAGCCCCGAGCGCTCCGCCGGCATCGCCAGCCGCGGGTTGAATCCAGATGTTCTCGAAGGGACCTTCGCGCGACAAGCGCCCGTTGGCGACGCAGTTCAGAGCGACGCCGCCGGCAAGCACGAGGTTGCGCTGGTTTGTCCGCCGCTGCGCTTCGCGCGCCATTTGCAGGACGATCTCTTCGGTTACGACCTGGATGCTCGCGGCGGCATCCATATGACGCTGTTCGAGGGGCGATTCCGGCTGGCGCGGCGGGCCCCCGAACAACCGATGAAAACGCTCGCTCGTCATCGTCAGCCCCTGACAATAATTGAAATACTCCATGTTCATCCACAGGCTCCCGTCGGCTTTGATGTCTACGAGGTGCTTGCGGATGGCGTCGGCGTACACGGGTTTGCCATAGGGAGCCAGGCCCATGAGTTTGTATTCGCCGCTGTTCACTTTAAATCCGCAGTAGAAAGTGAATGCCGAGTAAAGCAGCCCGAGCGAATGCGGAAATTTCAATTCCTCCACCAGCCGGATGCGGTTTCCCTGGCCAATGCCGATTGTCGCCGTGGCCCATTCCCCTACGCCGTCGATGGTGAGGATTGCGGCCTGGTCAAAAGGGGAGGGGAAGAAAGCGCTGGCCGCGTGGCTTTCGTGATGTTCGGTGAAGACGAGGCGGGCGCGCCGGGCGCGGGCCAGGTGGCGCCTGAGGGTGCGGCGGAGGTGGAGTTTTTCCTTCAACCACAGGGGCATTGCCAGTCGAAAACTGGCAAACCCGGCGGGGGCAAACGCCAGATAAGTCTCCAGGAGACGATCGAACTTCAAAAGTGGCTTGTCATAAAAAGCGACGTAATCGAGATCCTCGGGGCCGATGCCCGCCGCTTCCAGACAATAATCGATTGCGCGAGCGGGGAAGTGCGAGTCGTGTTTCTTGCGAGTGAACCGTTCTTCCTGGGCTGCGGCCGCAATATGGCCGTCCACGACCAGCGCCGCCGCGCTGTCGTGGTAAAAAGCCGAGATGCCCAGGATACGCGCCATTTCTTGCTTAACGGGATGCCGGGGTTGCGGATGTCACTCAATGCACGACGCTGTCGCGGAACTGTTTTGGGGAAAGCCCGGTGGCTTGTTTGAAAGCGACGCAGAAGCTGTTCGCGCTTTGGTAACCGCACAAGCTGGCGAGGACTTCGAGTTTATGGTTGGATTCGGCCAGGAGTCGTTTGGCGCGGTCGATGCGCACGCGTTGGAGTTCCTGTCCCGGGGTCCGGCCGACATTTTCTATAAAAGCCTTGTGCAACCCGCGTCGGGACATGGCGGCGACGCCGACGAGGTCTTTGACGCTGATGGGCTGGCTGGAGTGTTCCCAAATGAAGCGGAGGCTGTTGGCGACGCCTTTGTGCCGGATGGCCAGCAAGTCGCTGCTCTTGCGTGTGACGATTCCAGCGGCAGGCACACGGATGGGCTTGGGCGGAGGTTTGGCGCCGTTCATGAGGTCAGCCAGCAGCGCAGCGCCGGTGTAGCCGAGAGTTTCAAGATTGGTATCGACGCTGGAGACGGGGGTGCGCATGGCATCGGGAGCCATGAGGTAGTTCTCGGCGCCCAGGACGGCCACCTGCTCGGGAACTGTCAACCCGGCGCTCTCGCACGATTCAAGAACATCGAGCGCCTGTTCGTCATTGGCCGCAAATACCGCGAGCGGCTTCTGCGCGGGTTTTAATTGCGAAATCAACCACTTCCGTTTTCGATTCCATTGCTCCCGATCGTCGCGGTAGTCGGCCGATTGATGCCACCGAATCCACTCGCATGTGTGCCCCGATCGTTTGAGCGCCTCGATGAATCCCCGTCCGCGTTCCTCGTAGGTCCAATTGTCCAGGTCGCTGTAAAACATGAAATGATGAAATCCGCGCGACAGGAAGTGTTCTGCGACCAGTTGGGCGGCATGGGCGTGGTCTTCGAGCACCCGGGCAAACTTCAACTGCGGGCGCCGAAAGCTGAAATCGACCGTCGGCTTGCCGGCGTGTACGACGAAGTCGGCGAGGTCGTCCCCGGCGCCGAGCCAGGCGAGAATGCCATTTCCTTCCCATCCCCACGGGATGACTTTTTCACGGGCGAGGTTGGCGGAAAGGTGCCAATTGTGTTCGAGGGCGTATTTTTCGATGCCGCGATGCAAACGGTAATCGTACCATCCAAGTGCCACGAGTACTCGTTTTTGGTTCTTACGTATGTTGGTGGCAGGAAGGTTCATGGCCGACAGCATTATGAAAACTTGTTTGTCCTCTCATGGCAAGGTCTTTTCGGCTCGATAGTTACCGGGTTCATGCTGGCCGGGAAAACTTCCCCGCTGCCGAAATTTGCGCTGGCGATCGTTTGGCAAAAGGGAAGCGACCCCGGTTAGGGTGCCCAAATTTCATGCATGAATGCAACATACAAGGGATGACTTGGCGATCTGATCTCTGATACAACTTGAGATGCCCAATGCAGTAGCGATATGGAAAAACCAGTTTCAGAGTTGAGGCTGGGGAGTTGGCAGCAGGTTGCCTGACTTGTTGTCGGCGATGCAAAACCAAATGTAGCACTATGAAAAAGACACAACAGAAGTTCTTCACGGCGCTGGCTTTGTTCGGATTAACTTTTGCCAGTTCGGTCACAATTATTGTCAATCAGACCGCCTGGCCGGATGGCGACAGTGGCATCCTGGAAACCAATCAGAACCCGCCCCTGACTTTGGGCTGGCAATCTTCCAAAAAGGCAAACTATTGGGGAACCAATTCGGCGATGGTGATCAGCAACCAAACTGGTTCTTTGACTTTCTATGGTTACCTGACCGATTCCAACAATCCGGTTTCCCTGAGCGTGGGACAAATGCTTCGCGCGACGGCTACCGTGATCTTTACGAATGTGATCGATAAAAACACGTTACTGGCGACCCCGACGGCTCGTGGTCTTCGTTGGGGCCTGGTGCAAGCCGCACAATTCCAGATACCGCTCACCAATGGCACCGGCACTTCCCTGCGTTCAGAGCCCGGTTATTCCTCGAGCATGAATTTTGCAACCACCTTTACAATGGATGGGCCCCTGCAGCTGCTGGCATGGACCAATGCCCCAGAGGGGGCCGGCAATGCGCTATTTGCCACATCGGCCTCGGACGCGATTGTACTGGGCGACAATGGTGGAGGCCACTCCAATGACCCGGCATTCACGGATGGGATTACCTACCAATTCATTATGACGGTTGCTCGCACCGCCACAACCTCCGCGGACATCACCACCACGATCGCAGGGCCGACGCTCTTAAACGGCGCGATCAGCCAAACTGTGACCGACACGAACTTTGCCTTCTCGAACTTCGATACGTTTGCCATGCGCCCGGCTTCGACGTCGACCTCTTGCAAATTTATCACAATGACTGCTTTCAAGGCGGAGACACTTCCGATCGTCCCGCCGGCCCCGCAGTTTACGAAAATCACAAAGCAGGGCACCAATGTCGTGCTGACCTGGAACGCAACACCGGGATATTCTTATAGCGTCCTGAGGACAAATGACCTCAGAACCGCTCTCACAAACTGGCCGGCGCCAATTGTGACCGCCTATCCTCCGGGATATGCCCAGGGCAGCACCCTGTCAGTCACCGACAGCACGGCCACGGCAACTCTGAACTTCTATCGCTTGTCCAGTCCGTAGTCCTTTCGGGATAGTCTAAAGGTTAATCTCCCCGGTATGTGAACCATACCGGGTTTTTTTTTGACCTGCCCGGACCGCGGCCGGCGCCGGTTCTACAGGGTGGCAGATTCGGAAATTGCCGCATTTTCCTCATACGAAATTCTCGGGACGAGCGGCCATCGTTTCTGAATTTTGATCAGCCAGAAGAAAAGGCGCCGTCGCCACCTCAATTTCCAACCGCCCTCTAATTCGCCGGCCAAAATTGCCACAATGGCATCCGGCAGGTGGAATTTGGGTCGCGGCTGCAGAAATAGATCCATGAACGGCGACGTGTAGAAGGCCTCGACCATGTCCCAGAAGAACTGCATCGCGCGAAAGATCTCCTTCTCATACGCCTTGAATCGCGCGACGCCATTGTCGCCCGAAGCCAGGGACTGCATCACGTAGCGAGAGGCCAGGCGCCCGGAATACATGGCCAGGTAGACGCCCGCTGAAAACACCGGGTCCATAAAACCGGCGGCATCCCCGACCCGAAGAAG
>DASRKU010000106.1:0-4101 GCA_035648815.1 Verrucomicrobiia bacterium
CTGCCATACAAGCCCAGCGTTCCAGAATCCAGAAATCCAAACTCAATCGTGTTCAGTTGCCCGAAAAGCCCCACTGGGTGCGATAGTGTCCCCGATGGCTTGATCCACCCTGCCATCGTGAATTCGGCCATGTCATCGAGCAATCCAAATGGACCGTTCACGTAGGCGTCAATTCCATTGAACTGCGGCGCGACATTGTTCGATTCGAACATCGGGAACGGCGCCGGGCGCGGGCCGGGGCCGCCCAGGACAATGCCGCCCTGGTAACCGGCTTCGTATTCCACTCCCGCCGAGCCGATGTTGATGGCGGCCGGCCCATTGGTTTCATTCAATCGCCAATACGCCACCGGACCCGTGGCCAGCACAGCGGCGGCAAACGATTGCTCTGACAAATCGTTGATGCCGGTTTCGTAGCCCAGGCCGTTTACTCCGGCTTCCCAGGTTGCATCATCAAATCCGGCCTGCATCCATGACGCGTCGTCCTCCGGCCCTGCGGGAATTCGGAACCGAACCGGACTGTTGCTGGCGACCAGCGGCACCGTGGAAACCTGCATGCCGATGCCGTATGAGACGTCGGGGTACTGGGGCGGAAAAGGGGCCAGCTCGGAGGCTGTCGTCCCGTTTGGCCGGTTCAATGCCAGGTACTCGCCAGCCGCATCGAGCTTGAAATTCGTATGCAAGGGAAGACCGGCAATGTGCCGGTCTTTTCCTGATGCGAACACCAACAGAAAATTTCCAGGCGCCAGGTTGGTGGCCGGGAAAAGCCACTTGGAGGCATTTCCGGCGCTGTCCGTCAACGCCCAGTTCAGCAGATTGACATTGGTCGCCGTCGTATTTTGGATCTCAATCCAATCCGAAAACGCCCCGTCCTCATCCGCAATGGAGCTCGTGTTGCTGGCCATGAATTCGGTGATGCGGACCTGTGCGTCGCCAGAAAACGCCAGAAACAACAACAGCGTCCAGACCGGAACAGGGGAAGAAAGGATCTTGGCCATACGTCCAAATCACCCCATATCAGGAACGACGTTTCTTTTCAAGGCTTTCAGTGTTGAAATCTTGGCGCATCCTTTTATAGTGCGCTGCGATTGGAAGTAATAGATGAGCAATCCGACTGACCCAAACGATCCCTGGGATATCCAGGCCGCCCGCAATCTGTACAATATTCAGCGCTGGGGAGCGAAGTATTTCGACATCAACGACGCGGGGCATGTCATCGCAAAACCACTCGAGGATGCCGGCGCGTCGGTCGACGTGACCGACGTGATCGAGGAGGCCAAGGGCCGCGGGTTGAAATTTCCTCTGCTGATCCGGTTTCAGGACATCCTCCGCCATCGCGTCGAATCCATCAACCTGGCGTTTCGCAATTCCATCTCCGAGTACAGTTATCAGGGGAAATATCGCGGAGTCTTCCCCATCAAAGTCAATCAACTGCGCGAGGTGGTCGAAGAAATCCTGGATGCCGGCAAGCCGTATGATTTTGGGCTGGAGGTGGGGAGCAAACCGGAGTTATTCGCCGGCTTGGCCCTGCAGAACCAGATCGGCAGCCTCATCATTTGCAACGGCTACAAGGACTGCAATTTCATCCGCATGGCCTTGCTCGGCACAAAACTGGGCCGCAAAATCATCATCGTCGTCGAGAAGCTCGAGGAGCTCCGACAAATCATCACCGTCTCAAAACAGTTCGGGGTCGAGCCATTGATTGGCATCCGGGCGCGGCTGCTCAGCAAAGGCGCCGGCAGATGGGCCGAGAGCGGCGGCGAAAACGCCAAGTTCGGCCTGAGCACGTCCGAAATCCTCGCCGCGACGGAAATGTTGAAGGCCGAAAATCTTGGCCATTGCCTGAAGCTTCTCCACTTTCACATCGGCTCCCAGGTCCCCGACATCCTCACGGTGAAAAAGGCGGTGCAGGAAGCCGCCCGGCTCTATGCCAAACTGTTCAAAATGGGCTTTCAAATCGAATCCCTCGACGTGGGAGGCGGCCTGGGCGTGGATTACGACGGCAGCCGCTCGGCCTTCGACAGCTCCACAAACTACACTCTCCAGGAATACACCAATGACGTGATTTATTACGTCGCCGACGTGTGCAACGCTGAAAAGGTGCCGCACCCGGAAATTATCAGCGAAAGCGGCCGGGCCATTGTCGCCCATCACAGCGTGTTGATTGTCGAAGTGTTTGGAGCCATTGAAAAAATCCGGCCCAATGATTTCTGTGATTACGGCGACAGCGAACATCCCCTGGTGAAGGAACTGTTCGACATCCGGAAGAACCTCGCGAAGTTGAACAAGCTCGAAGCGTATCACGATGCCCAGGAACGGCGCGAGGACGCCCAGAACATGTTCACCCTGGGCGTGCTCGATTTGCCCGAAAAGGCAAAAATCGAAAACCTTTACTGGCAAATCAGCCAGGAAGTCGTCCAGAGCTTTCGCGGCCAGGCCTATGTCCCCGAGGAAATCCGAAAGCTCGAAGACAGTCTCGGCGACCAGTATCTCTGCAACTTCTCCGTGTTCCAGTCATTGCTCGACCATTGGGCGCTCGGCCAATTGTTCCCCATCATGCCCATCAGCCGCCTCAATGAACGCCCCACCCGCGAAGCCACCCTCGTCGATATCACCTGCGACTCCGACGGGCAGGTGAATAAATTCATCGATTTGCGCGACGTCCGCGACACGCTCCCGTTGCACCCATTGCATACAAACGGCAACGGACAATGCGAGCCCTATCATATCGGCTTTTTTCTCATGGGCGCCTACCAGGACATCATGGGCGACCTGCACAACCTGTTCGGACGCGTCAATGAAGTGCATGTCTTTCTCGATCCTGACGAACCCGCCGGCTATTACGTCGAGGAAATCATCGAAGGCACGACGATCGTGCAGGCGCTGGCTTCGGTCCAGTACGATGAGAACGAGTTGAAACGCCAAATGAAAGCGCAAATGGATGAAGCGATCAAATCGGACCGGATGAAACCTTCGGAAGCCATGCGGCATCTCGATGATTACGAGCGGGGTCTGAAGGATTACACGTACTTGAGTTTTTGATCCGAGTCATTTTGCCCGGGAATTGCGCCCGGCACTTCACATTGCAAAGCATGCGTGAGCCCCCTCCGAACGCTGAACTCCTGCGGTCTCTGGGACGGCTGGTCCGGGGGCTCTCCGCCTTGTTCTGGGGATTGCCCATTGCCCTGATCATTTGCGTCGAGACGGCCAAGACAGACTGGCTCCAGGCGTTTGCCATCCTGCCGCCAATGGCCAGCACGGCCCTGTTGCTTTTTGGACTGTGGCAGCTTGGGTCTTTTCAGAAACAGGAACGGCCCTGGCGCCATGCCCTGGATCGCGCCAGGCTCTTCGCCCTGATCAATTTCATGCTCAGCCCTTTCCTTTTCTGGTGGAACCGAATGCCGGAGCAACCGATGTTCGCCATCAGCGTGGCCCTGCTTGCCCTCTCCGCCGTGCTGTTTCTCTTCAGCATCAACTACGTCCTGCAGCAGCTCGGAGATATGCTTCCCGACGAAGCGCTGCGTCACGAGACCCGGCAATACACCGCCCTGAACCGAAACCTGCTCCTGGTTCTGCTCCTGCTGGCCGCCTTGTATATCGGCTTGCTCCAAATCCGCGATCTGCCGCTGCAGCTCAAATTCGTCCTGCTCTGGCTCGACCGCAGCGCGCTATGGGCGATCATTTTTCTTGTCCTGCTGCCGCTCGCCATGACCCTGGCCCTGATCTGGAAAACCAAGGAAGTCATCCTCGAAAGCGTCTTCGGCGCCCACCACTAATCCGCGAATTATCTCAAAAGCTGTTATCCGCGAATTACGCGAATTTTCGCGAATTGGAAAAAGGGATTCGGAAAAAGGGATCCCTGTGTCCCTGAATCACGGAATGGCCTTCAGAATCGCCGGTAAATGAAACGGGCCGGGCATGTGCAAAGCTTTCGCCTGCACGTCCGTTTTTTCTGCACACCCTAAAACAATTCGCGAAGATTCGCGTAATTCGCGGATCAGGTTCGCGGATGCCGGATCCTTTGTAAGGACCAGGCGTTTCCATTCCAGGCTGGGCCCGCCAAAATTGATGAGCACTCCCACCTGATGACCGGATGCTCTTAGA
>DASRKU010000107.1:0-7491 GCA_035648815.1 Verrucomicrobiia bacterium
CCGAGATGCGCTCTTGCGTCTCGTGTTTTGAGACTGCCGGAGGTGCCGGGTTCAGGCGCAATCCAGTCCGGGAGCCGCTCGCATTCGCCGTATTTCGGGCGCTGCCATCCTGCTTCCTGATTCGAACCGATCGCCTGCTCATACTCCAGCCATTGCCACCAATGGAAACTTCGGTCCGGATGCCGGACGAAAGGCCGTAAAAGGTTCCCTGTCTGACTTAGCTCACATTGGTTTTCCTGTTCTACCTCAGCTCAATCAGGAATGCATCAAAAAAGAAAAGATAGTTGCTCCCCTTCCCTGCCTCCGAAAGCGTCCATTTAGAGATAAATTGCGCTACTGCAAAGGAACTGGTGCGGTCAAGTTGCCGGCTGTGGAGTGCGCCAGCCGTAGGCAAAGCACCCTCACCCCGTCCCTCTCCCATACCCACTTCCAAACCCTCACCCGGCCTTCGGCCACCCTCTCCCATCCGATGGGAGAGGGATGGGGTGAGGGTGCTTTTGCCCTGATTTCTTTGGCGCTCTCAGGGACTGTGCTGTGCCGATTGCGGGAGAACGTCCATCGTGAGCAGGATCAACTGGCTTCCGCGGGTTTCCTCGGCTAATCGGCGGGCGTTGATCCTGATCTTTGTGCGTCCAAGCACCGGGAATTCGGCTTCCAATTCGAAATCATTCACATGGCGATTGTCCGGCAAGATGGCTTCCAGGAGAGTTTGGAGCTGGGGTATGTTCCATTTGCCGTCCCCCATCTCATAAATCAGCCTGTTCTCCACATCGGCAGGTTTCAGGCCGAAGGTGTCGTAAAAACTTGCGTTGGCCTGCTTCACCTTCAGGTCCAGGCCAAGCCGCAACATGGGCTGCTTCACCGTCGAGAGCACCTCGTCCAACAGCGGCTTCATTTCATCGATGTCCATCAGCAGGACGACCGCTCCGTCGATCTTGTTTTCCCGCGTTCGGTACGGGCGGATACGCAGCGAGAACCAATGGCCATTACGAGCCTGGACTTCGCGCTCAATGGGCGTGAGGTTGTCAATCACCTGGGTGATGCACTGCTCGAGATCGGGGACCAGGGCGCTGCGGTTCAAGTCGCTCAGACGCCGGCCGACATCGGAGGGGATGAGGTTGAAGATGCGCTCGGCCATGGTCGTAAACCGGCGGATCGTCAGGTCGTTGCCAAGCATGAGCACGGCGACATTGACGCTGCTCAGGAGGTTGTTGAGGTCGTTGTTGGCCATCGTCAGCTCATTGTTCCTGTTCTGCAACTCCTCGTTGCTGGATTGAATTTCCTCGCTGGCGGATTTCAGATTCTCGTTGGTCCTGTCTTGTTCCTGGATGAAAGCATGGAGGGATTGCCTGGTGGTCTCCAATTCCTGTTTGAGATGCTCCACCGAGCGGGCGCCTCGAGCCGGTTTTGCCGATGATTTTGAACCCGAATCGCGGGGCGGCTCGTAGTGTTTGATATCCGTCGGAACATCCTTGTGGAAAAGCTCCATTTCAGGCCTGGAGAAGTTCAGTTTCTTCGAATAGATCTTGCATTTTCTGTCCACGAAGATGAACAGGTCGCCGGAGGCGCCGATGGTTTCTGAGGTGCCAAGGACAAGGAATCCATTGGGCCTCAAGCCGTAGTGGAAGCAGGGAACGACCTTATGCTGGAGGACGGGGCCGAGATAAATAAGGAGATTTCGGCATGTGATCAAATCCAGGTTGGAGAATGGGGGATCGGCGACCACGTTTTGCCGGGCGAAGATGCACATATCGCGAATGGATTTGTGCACCTGGTAGCGGCCATTGACCTTTGTGAAAAAGCGCTTAAGCCGTTCGGGTGAAATATCCCGGGAAATGCCTTCCGGGTATATCCCCAAACGCGCGCTCTCGATACCGGCATCGGAGATATCGGTGGCAAAGATTTGGACGGGACGGTGAATCCGGTGACTTTCGAAAAACTCGACGAGGCAAATGGCCAGGGAGTAGGCTTCCTCGCCCGTCGAGCAGCCGCACACCCAGGCTCGCAGTGGTGAAGTGGCCGAGCGACCTTTCAATATTTTTGGAAACACCTTCTGCTGGAGGACTTGAAAGACGCGCGGGTCGCGGAAAAAACCGGTGACACTGATCAACAGGTCATTAAAAAGCGCATCCACCTCGGAGGTGTTCGCTTCAAGCAGGCGCACGTATGCGTCCAGGTTGTCCAACTTGTGTAAAATCATTCGCCTGACAATCCGCCGCTTGAGTGTCGTGTGCTTGTAGAGCGCGAAATCCACCCCCGTTCGCGCCTGCAACAATCCAAACACTGTCTGGAGATCGCCATCGCTTTCTCCAAGCTGCTTCTCCCAAATGCCCATGTCGGCCAGTTTGTGGCTGGGCTTTGCAACCGTTGCCGTTTCACGCAGATATGGACGCTTGAAGATACGAGCCAGGTGATCGGCAATCTCCTGGGGAGGCAATACAAAGTCGACCGTCCCGGCTGCATCGGCGCTTCCGGGCATTCCAAAGAATCTGGAGGTAGCCTTGTCCTGCGCGAAGGTGACGCCACCCTGCCCTTTGATGGCTTCCAGCCCGAGGGTGCCGTCACTCCCGGTGCCGGACAGCACGATACCAATGGCGGCGTCCTGTTGATCATCGGCCAGGGAGCGGAAGAACCGGTCCACGGGCATGGGAGGCATTTCACTCATTTTCCTGCGCAAGAGCCGGAGCCGCCCCTGCGTGAGTTCAAACGCTGCGTTGGATGGCAGAATATAAATTTGGTTGGGACCCAACTCCATGCTTTTGGAAATCTCCTTCACCGGCAGAGCCGCTGAATGCGACAGCAATTCGGTGAGGTTGCTCTTGTGATGGGGGTCCAGGTGTTGGACCACCACGAAGGACATGCCTGTATCCTTGGGCAGGTGCGACGTCAGTTGTTTCAGCGCCTCAAAGCCGCCTGCGGATGCGCCAATCCCCACTATGGCATGCGGCCGACCCCTCGGCCGCGCACGTCCTGGTTTGTTCTCTGAATCTTCAGGGAGCCGACCGGGCCTGCTCGTTCGTTTGCCGCTGGAAATCTTTGTCACCGGGTTATGTTGAGCAGTCCTGAAAACAACAGAACAAGTAAGCAGCATAGCCTATGCGCCCCCGCACCATGTGGCGCATGCATGTTGACGGCAACGTCCTTGCTGCCGATCCCGAACTCATCCTCAAGACGGCCGGATTGTAGCGAGCTACTCATGATCTTACAAGCAGTCGCCGGATCAATCTCGCCTGGGCCTCACTTTTCCGGACTTTATCCAGGAATGATTTGCGGCTGACCTTAAGCTTGGCAAGGTGACTTGCTCCACTCCAATTCGAGATGCTGACCAGCAGCTCTCGGATTTCTCTTGAGAGGGTTGGAGAAGGTATCGATTGAATGGCTCTGGGTGAGCCTGGCCTGCAACCTCAAACGGATGCACCGGATGCAGTGGGCGGGCTAAAAGCGGTTCAGACAGATCAATCGACCCCGGTTTTTGCCCACTAGCAGCCTTTATCATCGCGCGGCATGTCTGGGAAGGCCGCCTCGGCAGGAAACATGCAAAGTGACAAAAAACGCGGCAGTGGCTGGAGACGGAAAATCGGAGAACAATGAGGATAAGGCGGACACTCCTTCCGCCGAAGCGCCGATCGCTATAATTGTTTTCTGTCTAAAAAGAGCAGACCTTTCCCCAGAAACCCGGGCGACTATTTCAATCCCTCATGCTTTATCTCCCGGGAATAATAGCCTTTACAGCCTATATTGAAGTTCCCCAAGCCGGTCTTTGCGATGCCGCGGCCTTCGCGAAAAGTACTTGCCCTGACCGGTTGTTTGGCCAAGATTCAGCCATTACCGGTAATCAACTAACAACCAAAGGTTTTTATGGGACGCATTTACAACAATATCGTTGAGACCGTGGGTCGCACACCGCTGGTTCGATTGAATCGAGTTACAGCCGGTCTGCCCGCAACCATTCTGCTGAAATGCGAATTCTTCAATCCCCTAGGCAGCGTCAAGGACCGCATCGGCATGTCGATGATTGAAGACGCGGAGAAGCGCGGGATCCTCAAGAAGGACATGGTGATCATTGAACCGACCAGCGGCAACACCGGCATCGCGCTCGCATTTGTCGGCGCCGCCAAGGGTTACAGGGTGATCCTGACAATGCCCGAAACCATGTCGCTGGAACGGCGCACGTTGCTGGCCATGCTTGGGGCAAAACTTGTCCTTACGCCCGGCACCGAAGGCATGAAGGGCGCCATCGCCAAGGCCGAGCAACTCTCCCGCGAAACACCGAACTCGTGGATTCCTCAACAGTTCGACAACCCCGCAAACCCCGAAATCCACAAAGCAACCACCGCGGTGGAACTCTGGGAGGACACGGACGGCAAGATCGACATCCTGATTTCAGCCGTGGGAACGGGCGGCACGATCACCGGATGTGTCGAATTCATCAAGCCACGCAAGCCTTCTTTCCAGGCGATCGCGGTCGAGCCGAAGGATTCGCCCGTGATTTCACAGGCTTTAGCGGGACAACCTTTGAAACCGGGTCCGCACAAAATCCAGGGAACCGGCGCGGGTTTTATTCCCAAGAATCTTCATCTCAAGGACAGCAAAGGCAATCCGCAGATTGTAGAGTGCATCCAGGTGACGAACGACGACTCGTTTGCCATGGCTCGCCGGCTGGCGAAAGAGGAAGGCATTCTCGCCGGCATCTCCTCAGGCGCCAACGTCCACGCCGCCATCGAGGTGGCCAAGCGACCCGAGAACAAGGGCAAAGTCATTGTCACCGTGGCCTGCTCGACCGGAGAGCGGTACCTGAGCACACCCCTCGCAGCCGAAGCGCGCGCTGAAGTTGGCGGGTGACGGGAACAGTCGAGGGTCAAGGGGGAGGCGCGGCTGCAATTTCAAATCTCAAATTTCAAATTTGAAATACCCGCTAGGCGCCCTCACCCCGGCCCTCTCCCGTCCGACGGGAGAGGGAGAATTGATTTACGCGTGGGTTACAAATAATGGCGCATGAGAATCCAAAGCGTTGGCTCGTGTTCCCTCTCCCATCGGATGGGAGAGGGTTAGGGTGAGGGTTTTTCGGCAGTGCGTATCAGAATTGCCGCTCGCGACGAAGTACAGCCGGAATAATCTCGACGGAGCGTCTCCCGGCTGGCATCAACTCACAGCGTGAATCTGCGACAAGCCCAGGATGCCGCCGTCAGCGCCGCCATCAGCGCCGGCAGTCTTATCCGGAAAAACCTGCACTCGGTCAAAAAGGTTAATTCCGAAACATCGCACGACATCAAGCTCGAGCTCGATGTTCGGTGCCAGGACCTGATTGAAAAAAAGTTGCATCGCGCATTTCCGGCGATTGCATTTCTGGGCGAAGAAGGCTCCTCCGGCGCGGCGGATTCCGAAATGCGCTGGGTGGTCGATCCCATTGATGGGACGGTGAATTTTGCGCGCGGCATTCCGCACGCCAGCGTTTCCATCGCCCTGCAGGTCCGGGACAGCGACCGGGTGTGGGACGCAAAACCGGCCGGAGCCGGCAGCAACCGGCGCAAACTCCACACGCCGGCACCGCGAGCCTCGCACCTGTCACCGCTCACGTCGACCGTCGTGGGCGTCGTTTACGATCCTTTCACGGACGAGTTGTGGACGGCGATGCGAGGGCAGCCCGCGCGATTGAATGGGAGGGTCATTCATGTCAGCCGCATCCGCACGCTTGCCAAATGCATCGCTTCCATCGGGTTTGCCAAGAACCGCTCCAATCTGCATCGCGCCCTGCCCTACTTTCTGTGGCTGTCCCGGCGTGTGCGCAAAATCCGCATGATGGGATCGGCCGCGCTGGCGCTCACGTATGTGGCCAGCGGCCGCTACGATGCCTATGTCGAACGCGGCATCAGCTTGTGGGACATCGCCGCCGGCGGCCTGATCCTGGAATGTGCGGGCGGCAGGTTCTGGTTTGAACCGACGCCTGGGAAGCATAAGTACCGAATGATCGCCAGCAATGGGCTGGTCCATGGAAAACTGCCGTTGCCGAAGTGACCGCCTCAGGGAGGCGAAGCCGTGAAGCTCCCACCCACCGGACCGGAACCTATCGAGAAGGGATAATTCGGGTAGGCGGTTCCAATGAAAGTTCCAGCCGTGGCGCTGTCGAAATCCAGATGCAGGGCCATGGGCATGACACCCGAAAAGAGGATCGGAACCAGCCTTCCGCGATAGGGATCCTGCACATAACTGTAGCCTGTAACGGTTCCTGGCGAACCGAGGCTCCAAGTATAGCTGCCGCCACCGGGATTGTTAAAGGTGATGGTGAGAGTTCCAAACACGTTGGTAAACGCCAGGGCGACCGTGCGATTCAGCAGGGACGGCGGGACGAACAGCACATCCTGGTACTGCACCTGCGCCATGCGGAAGTACCGGGTGGGAGAACTTGCGCTGGCTAAAATGGATCCCGGTACGGGTGGGACGGTGACGAGCCCCGGTGGAATGGCGTTCCACAGCAAAAGATTGGTCGAGGTGTAAAATCGATTGTCCACGTAAAGCTGGTTGCTGAAGCTCAGGCTCAGGTTTGTGCCTGCCTGCGCAATTCCCAATCTCAAGCCGGTTGCCCACGGAATGTTCTGGGCATTGATATCAAACGCCTGGGCGTCGGTCCCAATGCGCCGGATGTCCACGGTTTGAACCACGACGTTGGTCAACGGTTTGGAGCTGCCGTCCGTCGCAACGTTGTTGATGGCATACACCACGTTTGACCCCCCATAGAGCCCCCCAAAAATCGTGTGCACATCATCCAGCCAGGGCGTCGGCTCGACAGTGACATAGAATTGCGAGCCGTTGGAATCAGGCCCCGAATTGGCCATCGCGAGCACCCCGAAACGGTCGTGGCGCAGGGTCGGACTGAATTCATCCGTGAACGTCCAGCCCGGCCCGTCGGTCCCCAGCCCGTTCGGCGAGCCGCCCTGGATGATGAAGCCGGGGACAACGCGATGAAAGGTCGTGCCGTTATAGAATGGATTGGTAGTCACCTGGCCCGATGGCAGCGACAGCCAGGGACGTTGTCCCGAGGCAAGGCCGATGAAATTGGCGCAGGCTTTTGGGGCGACGACGTAATCGAGGCGGCAGGTGAAGCTGCCCATGCTGGTGTTGAATTCCGCGTAAATTCCGTTGGTATACTGGGAATAGGCGGATGAAAGAGACAGCAGCAACAGGATGCAACCGCGGATCGCCAGGCACAAAAATCTACTACTCATGCTACACTCACGTTTAACCTGGCCAGAATGGCAGATTGGGGGCTTTTCTACAATCCAAATGCTGCTGTTTCGAGTGATTTCCAGGCGCCTGCGTGTACCAAACAGAACCCTCACTCCATCCCTCTCCCATCCGATGGGAGAGGGTGCCCGACTTGTTCGGCGTAGCCTTTGGCGAAGGCGGAAGGGCGGGTGAGTGTTCGGGCGTGTGTGTGGGAGAGGGGGAACCGGGTTCACGCGTTGATTGCAAACGATAGCGCAATCAAATCCA
>DASRKU010000108.1:0-11873 GCA_035648815.1 Verrucomicrobiia bacterium
GGCGGCAGCTTGCCGTTCGTGCTGGAACCTTCGGATCTCCTGCTCGTGGACAGAGCGATTGTCGTCGTGAAAGGCTGGCACACCGAGACCTTCAGCTCCGCCGTGCTGACTCATGCGCCGGAGATCTTCCGATTTGTCGAACCCAAGGCCTTTGAACAGGCGGGCCGGGTTTTCGGGAAAGAGGGAACCTTGTTGAAAATACTGGTGGTGCCTGCGTTGCCTCAAAGCGAGCAGGCGCGCGAGCAGAGCATTGCCCTGCTCCGGTCCAGGGGTGTGGATGCCGTGCTTCCCTTTCGCACGATGCTGGCGGACCTGATCCAGCAGGTGGAGGTCAATCGCAACTATCAGAAGTCCGACCTGCTGCAGACGATCCGGATCCTGAAGAACTATGATTTTCTCAAGGACCCGCAGATGGAATTATTCAAAGCGCGCCGGAAAAAGAAGTGAGCAGAAACCGTCACCCCGGCCTTCCCCTCTCCGCGTTCGTTGCCATTTGTTCTCGGTATCTTAATCGTAATCGTAATCGTAATCTCGATTGGGATTAGGATTAAGATTAAGAAACAGTGATCCCCTTGCACCTATCTCCCTTTCCCATCGGGTTGGAGAGGGCGACCATTACAGCGTATTGTGCGGAATATAGGTGGCATGCATTCCCTGGACCAGCAGCACGATGAGTCCAAAATAGAGTACCGCCATGATCCATCGCTGCGCGGGTGTCACTTCGAAGTATCTCAATTCCTGTTCGGTTTTTTTGCGAAACAGGAAGAAAAGGCGGGGCACGGAAGCGATCAGGATGATAATTAGGATGATATTGGGGTGGGTCAGGGTCATGGCGACGAGGATGACGAATCCCACCAGCCACAGCCACGGGGACAGGGCGGTCACGATGCGGCCGCCATCCAGGAAGCCGACAGGCGCAAGGTTGAACAGGTTGAGAAAGTAGCCTGTGTAGGCAAGGCCGCGGAACATCAAGTTCCCGGTGGCCAGGTACAGCAGTTGGCATAGCCCGGCTCCCACCGCTCCGAGGATCGGCCCGCCGATGCCCACCTGCGATTCGATCCACGCGTTACGTGGCGCCTCCTTCAGGGCAATAATGGCGCCCATGAACGGGATGAAAACCGGGGCGCCAACTTTCAATCCCAGGCGCTTTGCGGCAACGAGATGGCCGCATTCATGGATAAAAATCAGCAGCACGAATCCCACCGCAAACCAAACTCCCCAGAACATAGCGTACGCGCCGATGGACAGGATCATCGTGCCGCCTGTTTTCAGAATCACCGGAAGGAACTTGAGGGCCGGAAGGATCAGCAGTTTGATTTTGCCGAAGAAGTTGAAGATGGCGATCAGCACGACGGCAACCGGTCCAAAGGCCTTTTTAAGGCGCTGGCCGGTTGTGGGTTCTGTCGCCGGGCCGTTGAGCGGAGGCGGCACTTCGTTCTCTTGCATTGCTCTCAGGATTTAGACGCGGGTGAAAAGGTCAATTCATATCGCGCGAATTTCGGTTTTCAAATACAGGCTGCATGGTAACTTAGCCTCCAAAATGGTCCTGGTCATCGATAATTACGATTCGTTCACCTACAACCTCGTCCAGTATCTCGGCGAGATGAAGGTGGAAATGGAAATTCACCGAAACGACCAGATTTCCATCGAGCAAATTCGCCGGCTTAAACCCGATCGACTCCTGATTTCGCCCGGCCCGTGTTCGCCTCGTGAATCGGGATTGTCCAATGAGATCATCCGGACATTTGGTCCGACGATTCCTTTGCTGGGCGTTTGCCTGGGGCACCAGTGCATTGGCCACACCTTTGGGGGCAATGTCATTGTGAACTACCGGATGATGCATGGAAAAACTTCGCTGATTCGGCACAATGGAAAGGATCTGTTCCAGGGCATGCCCAATCCTTTTGCGGCGACGCGGTACCATTCCCTGGTGATCGAGCGCGCGACGCTGCCGGAGTGCCTGGAGATCACGGCGGAAACTGAGGAGGGCGAAATCATGGGAGTCCGCCACAAACAATATCGGATCTGGGGCGTTCAGTTTCATCCGGAAAGCATCCTGACAGAAAACGGGCGGCAGATTCTGAAGAACTTTCTGAGTTTGTAAGCATCCCGGGCTTCCACACGGCATCTTTCTCCTGGTAGGGCTGCGCTGTGCGCAGCCGGACGCACACAGTGCGCCCGTACCAAATTCGTTCTCCAGGCGTCTACGCTGCTTACCTCCCTTGAAGAATGCCGGGATCGGACAGAAATTCATTCCGAACGGACGTTATTCATATCAAACCCAAAGAAGCAACCTTCAGGTTGGGTCGCCACGCTCCTCCCATTGGCGAGCCCTGCTCAAGGCTGCGTCCCATCGGCTGCGCCGATGAGCTGCCTTATCGGCGCTTTGATGAGGCTCAAATATCCGCGCGGCTTGCCAGGTGCTTTGCACGTCACTGATGTCTTTCCAAAAACCGACGGCCAAACCCGCGAGGAATGCGGCGCCCAGGGCCGTCGTTTCCAGGACTTTGGGCCGGAGGACCGGGACCTGAAGAATATCGGCCTGGAATTGCAGAAGAAGATCGTTGGCAGCAGCCCCGCCATCCACACGCAAATCAGAGATCGGAACCTGGGAATCAGTCCTCATGACATCCAGAACATCGGCGACCTGGAAAGCGATTCCCTCCAGGGCGGCGCGGGCGATATGGCCTGCGGTGGTGCCGCGCGTCAGGCCGGTGATGGTGCCGCGGGCGTATTGGTCCCAATGCGGAGCACCCAGCCCGGCGAATGCAGGCACCAGATAAACGCCGCCGCAATCCGGCACAGTGCGAGCCAGCGCCTCGACTTCTGCTGAGGACCGGATAATTCCGAGCCCATCGCGCAGCCATTGGACGACGGCGCCGCCGATGAACACGCTGCCTTCCAGAGCGTATTCCGTCCGGCCCCGGACATTCCAGGCTATCGTCGCGAGCAGTTGGTTCCTGGAGGCCACCGGGCGGTCGCCCACATGCATTAACATGAAACAACCGGTGCCATAGGTGTTCTTGGCCATGCCGCGATGGAAGCAGCTCTGTCCGAACAGTGCCGCCTGTTGATCGCCGGAAACTCCCGCGATTGGAATGGGCGCGCCAAAAATATCGGGAGCGGTCTCACCGTAGACTTCACTGGATGACCTGATTTGGGGAAGGACTTCCCGGGGAACCTCGAGAGTTCGGAGCAGTTCGTCATCCCAGGTTCCGGTATGGAGATTGAAGAGGAGTGTCCGTGAGGCGTTGCTGGAATCAGTGGCATGCACGGCGCCATGCGTGAGTTTCCACAACAGCCAGGTGTCGACAGTTCCGAAGGCCAGTTCGCCGCGCATGGCGCGTTGCCGGGCGCCGGGAATGTGGTCGAGCAGCCATCGAATCTTGCTTCCTGAAAAATAGGCGTCAATGACCAATCCCGTCCTTTCCTGGATGAACGGGCCCAGGCCGGCGCGCTTGAGATCGTCGCAAATGGGCGCGGTGCGTCGATCCTGCCAGACGATGGCGTTGTGGATGGGTTCGCCGGTGCGTCGATCCCAGACGATGGCCGTCTCCCGCTGGTTGGCTATTCCGATGGCGCTGACTTTGTCGGGGGGAATTCGGGCGGTGGCCAGCGCTGCGCGGGCAGCTTGCAACTGACTGGACCAGATTTCGGACGGGTCATGCTCCACCCACCCGGGTTGCGGAAAAACTTGTGGGAATTCCTTTCGAGCTTCACCGAGCATCGTTCCCGAGTGATCGAAAACGATTGCGCGCGAGCTGGTCGTTCCCTGGTCCAATGAAAGAATGCAGGACATGCAGATGGGTTTGGCTATGAATCGGGGATCACGACAACTGTCTGGTCGAGGACCGCATTGTAGCTGCCCCAGGCGCATCTTAATTCGGCCGTGGCGCGCATGTAGCGGAAGGTGTTTAACCAGTATTGAAAACGCTCGCGGTTTCCGGAACCGCGGACCGACTTTTCCAGCGCGGCAAACTCGTCCACAAATGCATAGGCTTTGCTTGTCTGATTCCACGGATGGGTGTCCGGCCTCAAGCCCCCGGGCCCATCCACCCATTCGACCGAACGAGGCAACTTGCCATCGAGCCGTGCAAACAATGCGCCGGCGGCCGCAGCGGTGTCGGCCCCAAACTCGGCCTCGGCCCAATCGCGATAGAACGCCGTTAAATCCTCCGGTTTCTCCTGCATCCATGCCGCCTTTGAAAGTGACGAGACAGCGGGACCAAGCACGCGCGTTCGTCAGTGAATGCCCATCAGACCGTCGCAACCGTACCGCCGCGCGTCCAACGCGTCCCGGCGCATTCGGCCCGCCCATAGCTCCGGCGCCGTCAGGCCTCCATCATCCTCCAGCCAGGGAATCGCCCATTTTCCGCGCCCCTGGACCTCGGCGAATCCTTTATCCACGGGCGTTTTTCCGACTTGGCGATTGATGCAGCTTATCGTCACGCTTTTGGGGAGGACCTTATCGAAGAGGGCGCGGTCCTGTTGCGGGCCGAGGACCCATCCGCAGGTTGCAAGAGCGAACGAAGGCTGCACCTTATTCCAGGCCACAAGTGCGGCGGATAAATCGTTTGTGGTGCGGGCGACCTGGTCCCACTTGGTTCCTTCCCAGGCCCAGCCTTCCGGAGTCCAGAACCAGTAGAAATCCAGGGGGTACGCGGCTTGGATGCGTCGAAAGATGCCTTCGTACAGCTCCTCCAGAACAGCCCGTTGCGCGGGATCGTTTCCCTCGGATTGCAGGCGCGCTCGAAGAATGTTTGGAATTGTGAGCGGCGTTTCTGTCCCAACACAGGTTTTCACATGAAGCCGATGCGCTTCCTCAAAAACACTGCGCAGCATGTCCGCCACCCGGTCGAACAGGGCATTGCATCGCTCGGGCGTTGCCGGCTCAGGCATGTCACCCCGCATCACCTCCGCTCCATAATCGTCCCGATCGAACAGGTCGGAAGCGCCATAATGGTAAGCGGAAGTTTTCTTCGGCAAATAACCCCAGTTGCCACGCGCTGTATTCTGGTAACTTGCCGCGTAGCTGAAAGCGACGCGGCCATCCTGCAGGATATCCCTGGGCTGGCCAATCCAGACTGTCGGTTCGGCATTGGGCCCGCCCTCGGGATACGTGTGCAGGCCGATAAAATTCATTCGCAGCTTTGGCAGTTGGCCGACGATAGCGAGGTAGTCGTCCAGGTTCCACCAGTCCGGTCCTTCGGGAAAGTCATGGAACGGCTGGATGCCACGCAATGCGAACAAGGGCGTGTGCTGCTCGTCGAGAACGGGAACGCGCCAGGGCATCTTTTCCTCCGGGACAACATCTCCGTGCAAATAGAATCTTACCCCCAGAATTTCGGCGAATCGGTAGGCGGCGTACAGTGTCCCGGCGTCGTCTCCCCCGGTGAGCAACGTAATATGGGCGCGAGGCTTCGGAATTGTTTTGATCCAATAACACTGCGGAGGGACTGAATCCAGGCTCGTCGCAAACGGGCTGCCGGCTGCTGCCGCGCGAGCCAGTGCCCGGTCTTTTCGGGCAATAATGATTGCATCCTTGTGCTCAAGCAGTTTGTTTGGATCGCTGGAAATCGGCAGTAATTTGCCGGTCCGCAACCAGGCATAGCGCCGGACTTCATGCGCGGCGAGAATTTCGGACCTGGACGCCTCGATGGGAAGGAGGATGGTTGTTGGGCTGATGGAGGCAGATTGCGCCGTTAAACACGCCGGGGCGGTGCAGCACGAAATTACAGCCAGGACCAGGAGGAATTTCTGTTGCATGAGATAGCGTTGGTTTAACGCATACAGGCAATACAACAAAGATGGATAAAAGGGAAATTTGTTTTGGAGGGTGCGGAACGAATCCGAGAGCGGCGCTAAAGCGCACGCACTCCATGTGCTGGCGCGGTGTTCACCCGCAGTTCAAGAAAAAGACCAATTTACCGCAAGTGAACGCGGTAGAATACGGCCCGATTGGTTGAGTAGGAGCCGGTGACTGAAATGGGCGAACCGGTTCCGGGATAACTCCCAAGCAATTGCCAACTCGGGCTGCTCAGGCTCAACGTGTACTCGACGAGGTAGTTGGGCCCAAGCTGCGTCGGGAAATTGAAAGTGATCCCGGAGGAATTATGGCTGGTCACCGACATGACCGGCGACACGGCGAGGGTCAGGTGGGCGACGTCGCTGAGAACCGATCCATCCACATTGGTGACCATCACGGTGTAATCCGCGAAATCGGAACTCTGGACGCTGGGGATGGTGAAGTCCGGACCCGTTTGGCCTGTTACAGGGGTGTTGTTCGTGCGCCATTGGAACCCGACTGGATAGATGCTGCTGACGGCGACCGAGAAATCCGCTTGGCCCCCGAGAATGGCGGCGAGACTCTGCGGTTGGGTGGTGATGACGGGCGGTTGCAGCACGGTGACGGTGGCGACCGAGCTGGTTACTGAGCCGTAGCTGTTTGTGATGATGACATCGTAGTCTCCAGCATCGGCGGTGCTGACCGCCTGCAATGAGAGGATCGGATTGGTGCCCGACGCCAGTTCGCCACTCGCGTGGCGCCATTGATAAGTCAAATCGGGCCCGCAGGCAGACACGGTGAGGGCTGCGTTGCTGCTGAGGATCACGCTCAGATCGGCTGGTTGCGTGTTGATGTAAGGCAATCCAGACGCGACGACAGAGACAATGGCCGTGTTGGTGTTCCCGCTGGCATCGGCGACGGTCAGGAGCACGGTGTTCGTGCCCGGGGGCAGCAGCGTGCCCGCGACAGGCAACTGCGACACCGAAACGGAACTGCAGTTGTCAATGGCCACGATCGTATTCGTCGAGGTCAGGTCAGGCAGGAGCAGGCAATTTGTCGGGTCAAGCGTGACATTGGTGACGCAGGAAAGGATCGCAGGCGGGGTGGTGTCGCCGACATTTACAGTGCGGGAAGCGGAGCCGACGTTTCCGGATGGATCGGTCGCGCTGTAGGTCAGGATATAGACTCCTGGAGAATTGGGATTCACGGACCCGCTCACGCTGACTCCGAGCGGTCCGGCGCAGGCGTCCAGAGCCGAGGCCCCTGGATCGGTGAAAGAACTGTGGCATTCAACCGTCATCGGATTGGGTCCATTCAGCGTCACGACCGGCAACGCGCTGTCCACCACGTAAACGGCCCGTTGATTGGTGGAATTGTTGCCCACTCCGTCCGTGACGACGTATTGGAGGATGTAGAGGCCAGGCGTCGTGGGATCGACGATGCCATTAGTGACAAAGGCGCTGAGGCCCGAACAGGCGTCCGCCGCCGTTGCCCCGGGATCAACGAACGTCGTGTGGCACTCATTCGTGAAGGGATTGGAGCCCAGGATAGTGATGACGGGGCCTGTGGTATCGGCAACAACGACGGTGTTCGTGGAATAAGCGGTGACGCCCGAGACGTTGGCGATGGTGATGACCACTTGATTTGTGCCGACGGAGAGCATGGTTTTATTGGTGGGCGATTGCGTGATCGTCAGCGCATCATTGCAGGGTTCGCTTGCGAGGATGTAATTGGTGCCTGTCACGTCCGGCATGAGGGCGGAGCAGGATGCATCGGCGCTCAGGTTGGTATTTCCGAAGCTCCAGTTCACAACGGGAGTGGCGGTGCTCAGGACAGTGACGGTGGCGTGGCAAATGGCTGAGTTGGCGGACGAATCGGTGGCAGTGAGCGTCACTTGAGTCGTCCCGACCGGCACGCTGGTTCCGGGCGGCGGGGTTTGCGAGACAGTCACCGAGCCCGAGGCATCGGAAGCGCTGACTTGTCCCCTGAGATCGGGCAAGGAGGCGGAGCAATTGAGGGCTGCGGGGATCGTGGTGTTAGGCGCGCAGGCGCTGATCGTGGGGGCGATGGTGTCGATCACCGTCAGGGTGACAGGGGTGCTGGTGACGCTGCCGAAGGAGTTGGCGATGATGACAAAGTAGCTGCCGCCCTGCGCAAAGCCCACCGGTCCGAGCGGCAATGATGCGTTGGTCTTGTACTGGAGCGGATTGGAGGTGAAGTTGAAGTACCATTGATACAAAAGAGTTCCCGCTCCGGAGGCGGAGACCGCGAAGGTGGCATTGCTGGAGAGTTGAACGGTCTGGTTGGTGGGAGGCGTGTTGATGACAGGCACTCCCAAAACGGTCAGGGCAGCGTTGGAACTGAGGATCGAGCCGGCAATATTCGTGACCCACACGGAATACAATCCGGCGTTCGTCGGATCGGCGGAGCCGATGGTGAAAGAGGGGTTTGTGGCGCCAGGAATGTTCACGGAATTAAACCGCCACTGGTAGCTGAGCGGAGCCGTTCCGGCTGCGGTCACGTAAAAGCTGGCGCTGTTTCCCTGGATGACGGTGAAATTCGTGGGCTGAGCCGACATGGAAGGAGCCACGGCCGGCGAGAAGGTGAAGAGCGTAATTGTCAGCGGCAGGAAAGTATAACTGAAGTTGTTCGTGGCCGTTGTGTAAGTGTTGGTATAGATGTCCTGCAAAACCGGCGGGGCAGAGGTTCGCGCGGCTTCGTCCTGCAGAATGCCGTAGGAATAAATCGTGGCGGTTGGATTGGGAATAAAGTTGGTCACCGATATTTGCCCGGTGAAACTGCCGGCGGTATCCTTGTTAATCACGAGGAGCGCCAGGGAGCCGTTGGCCTTTTTAGCCGCATAGGAAGAAAGGAGCAGGTAATCGCTGCTGGATTTCAGGACGGTGTCCCCTGCCCTCACGAAATTCTGCATTAATTTCTCGGCGTAGAAAGTGGGGAACAGCGGGCCAGTGGCGCCGCCAACCATTCCCTCGTCGCCTTTCGTGCGCCAACCGTAGAGCGTCGGATCAAAGCTGCCGGTCGCATCCTGGCCGTTTCGAAAATCCCACCAGAGATACCCGTTGAACTCGGTCTTCATGATCTGGGCGATATTGTCGGCGATGTACAATCCGTTCACGATGCTGGTCAGTTGCTTTCCAAACCCGCCCGAGTCGCTGTTGTTTTCAGTGCAAATCAATTCGACATTCGTGGCGGTGGAGCCCAGGTAATCCGAGAGCATTTGGCGAAGGTTCGCCGCGTCACTCGCCCAATTGTTTCCGGCCTGCAGCACCAGGGCATCACTGTCACTGGCAGTAGCCACCGTGGGAAATGTCACAGACGCCGTATATTCGGGATACACATGATGAACGAAAAAGTCAGGCGTCACCCCAAGCTTCTTCAGAGTCGCGAGCATCACGGGCGTCCAGCCATTATGCACCGCCAGCGTCCGTGAATTCGTCGCAGAATGGGAAGTGTTGTTGACGTAGCTGTCTTCGCCAGTGGCCCCGACGACGCCGATTTTGATGGTTGGATCAGCGGCTTTCATCATGGCGATATAACCCGCGGCGCGGACGGCGTAGGTGTAGGGATCATGCGCGGGGACATTGGCGTCGTTTTCCCATGTGCCGTAACATTCATTGCCGATTTCCCAATACTTGAAACCGAGACTGTTCGTGACGTTCACTGACTTCACCCAGGCTGCGGCTTCGTTGCTTGTGCCGTTCCCGTAATTGGCGGTGATAAAAACCGTGGCGCCAAGGTTATGAGCGTTGTTGTTGAAGGTGGTGTTTTTCGCCGTATCCGAGTACCAGTGGTATCCGTCCGACGTGGAGCCGCCGGGCCAGCGCAAGGTGGTGATCCCGATTTGACGCATCAGCGGGACAGTCTGTGAATTCCCAAGGTAGCCGTCCCACGTGGCATCGTTTACGCCAAACCAGCGATTGTCCGCCGCGCGGATGGTCTGAGTGAAGTCGACGCCGAGATGGACGAGAGCCGGCGCGACGCCCCCGTTGATCTGGATATCATCGAGGTAATAGGTGCCTGTAAATGAACCGCGCAGGGAGATGGTGACGCGTGAAAGGTTGGTCTTATTGGCGGCACCCAGGGAACTGAGAGGGATGGTGATTTGGGTCCATGTGCCGGCGGTGAGGGCCGCGATGGATGTGTAGGCGGCCTGGTCGGTGGTGTCGAGCGTGACGTTCACCTGGAGCAATTGTCCGCCGGCAGTGCCGCCGTGCGCCCAGAAGGAAACGCTGCCATACGGCGACGTGTTGAAGTTGTTCTGGTGAAAAGAAATGCCGCCGGTCCCGGTGACGCTGATGGAGTTGGTGCTGGTGTGGGTCGGGGTGGTATTCGCCAGGTTGCGGGTCGCCCAACTCCAATCCTGGAACCCGTTCACCAGGTGATCGGTATAGATTGGCAGATTCGCCTGGCCTGAGGCGGTCTGCAGGAAACAGAGACAAAGGGGAACGGTGAGAAACGCAAGCAGTCTCGCGCGCATAGAATATTTAGGATTGCAGATTTCAGCGGGAAGTCACTGCGGCCCAAACAGCAGATCAGTCACGCAAAACAACACGAACCGAATGTATTATCAATAACCATATTTGGCGGGCAACGCAACAATAAACTTCTCTTCTGGACCCCGGATTTCCCCGTTTATTCTGATGTAGCGATGTGTTTGGAAAATCTGGGCGGTTGCCCGGTTAGGGCTTGCAAGTCGATCACAGGTAGTGGAATTTTACTTTATGTCTCGGCGAACGGTATCTCTTGGAGCCGGAGAAGCGACAAGGGATCTACCGGTTGCGCGAGCACGGCTCTACAAGATTAACAAAAGCCGTACGTATGAATGTTTTAGATCTGACAAAAGCGACCGTTATTTGCGGCCTCATCGCATTCCTGTTTTACAGCTATCCCGTCCTCGGCCAAGTCCTGGCGATCACGTTTTTGAGTATCCTCTGGCTTTCCTATGCCCGGAAGACCCTTCGCAGCATCCGGGGCCGCCGGCTGGTTTAAACGTCAAACGGAGTGGGGACGGCCCGTCCCCAAGATGGACGAGCGTAAAGCTGAGCCGGAGTGTGCCCATCCCGGGCGCAGCGAGGCAAACCCTGCGGAAGCGTAAGAATCAGTCTAGCGCGTTCGTTCTTCCGACGTTGCTGCGACCAGGACGGTCGCACCCCGTTACTTTGCCGTGCTGAGCTTCACGAGCACAACGCCATGGCGAGGAACCGAGGCTTCAAATTGGTTTTCGTAAGTGCCCAAATCCACCTGCCGCCATAAATCACGAACTCGTTGATTTCCTGTCACGCCGATATCGGACCATTTCGCGGACACCACAGCGTTGGTTTCGCCCCGGTTGAACAAGCCAACCGCCCTGGAGCCGTCTTCCATCTCCTTGGCCCATACTTCCAGGACTCCATGTTGCGCCACAGGTGCGGCCTGGCGGCCCAGGGGATCCTGATTCACCTCGAGCACCTCGTCGTTCGTCAGCAGGTTCAATGTAAAATCATCCAGTTGCGTCATGTCGCATCCAATCAAAAGCGGCGAGGCCAGCAGGCACCACAGGCTGATGTGCGTGTATTGCTCGTTGGGCGTCAGGCGCGTTGGATGCAATTGCGGCCCCCAGCCCACCTTGCCCACCACCAGCATGTCCGGATCATTGAAATGTCCCGGCCCGGCGTATTTCTCATGGCCGGCCTGACGGAAACCAATCCGGGAAAGGCTCGCCCAGGTGTCAACGATATCGCCCGTGGTGCGCCAGGAATTCCCGCCAACATCCGCGCCCCATTCCCAAACATTCCCGGAGCCATACTGGCAAAGGCTGAAAAGAATGTCCCTCGGGGCCTGATCCAGCGCCGCCCGCATCACGCGATAAGGCTTCTGCAACGTGTCGCGTGAATACGTATTCCAGTTGCCTTTGATGACGTTGCCGTAACTGCACCAGTCGTATTTCAGGTAATCAAAACCCCAATCGGCGTATTGCCGCGCGTCCTGCTCCTCGTGCTGCCAACTGCCCACGCACCCGCCGCAGGTCCATGGCCCTGGCGAGGAATAAATTCCGATCCGCAGCCCCTTTCCATGCACATACTTCGCC
>DASRKU010000109.1:0-8153 GCA_035648815.1 Verrucomicrobiia bacterium
CCACAAAGCGCGTGCTGTGAATGAACAGGTCGTCAGCCGATTGGCGTTCGGCGGGACTTTTTTCGACAGCCGAAAGTTTCAAGCCGCCCATCGCAAGCCCCCCGAGCTGCGCTTTGGTTCCAGTCAGAAACATCCAGCGATTGGTGTCCGCCTGGAAACGACGCCCATACTCCAGAAGAACCGGCGGAGTGTCGAAATCAGGATCGGTCGTCAGCGATACCAGCCGGGCCCGGCTTCGCGGCGAAAGGCTCGTTTGAAGTTCCTGCATTTGCCGGCTCATCCTCAGGCATGGGCCCGGACAGCGGGTGAAAATGATGTCGGAGATCCAAACGTGCCCCCGCAAATCCGCCAGCGAAATGGAGGCGCTGTTCTGGTTGGTGAGATTGAAATCCTGGATCTCCGAGTACACTGGCAAACGGCGTCCTTGCGCCAGGCGCGTATTCAACCCGGCCGATACAAAGGCAAGCGCCAGGCACATCAAAAGCAGCAAAAGCCCCACTCCAATGGTCCAGGGCATTGTTCTCGATCCCGGATTCACAACGCCAGATTACTCCTGGGACCGCTCCTTGGCAATCGTGGCCGCGTCTCGTCAGTGCGCGGCTGAATTTGTGGAAGAAAAGCACCCTCACCCCGGCCCTCTCCCGTCCGACGGGAGAGGGAGAATTGAACGACGCATTGGTCGTGGTCAACGTCATGAAATATCCCGTGCGTCACCTCTTCCCCCTCTCCCATCCGATGGGAGAGGGATGGGGTGAGGGTCCAGATAGCCGCGCTCTGACGAGACGTGGCCACAATCCTCATTCAAAACTCTGCAATGGAGCCGCGCTGGCTTTGGAGGCCATCCACTTGTCGAATTCTTCCTGGGTCTGGACGATCAATTGGCCCCGGGACATGCCAAAATGGCCGTTGCCGCACAGTTGCGCGCAGTTGATCTGGTAAACGCCAGCCCGGTTCGGCGTGAAATGAATGGGCACCCGCATCCCCGGAATCGCGTCCTGGGTCACACGCATCGCAATCACCTTGAAAGAGTGGATCACGTCCTTCGAACTGAGATACACGATCACCGGTTTGTTCACGACAACATGGACCTGGGTCATGTCCTGCACGTCATCCTTGCCGTGCGGGTCATTGGGATCCACGCCGAAGGCATTGGTCGCGGATACCCATCGCATGTCCTGTTTGCCGAATATGCCATCCTTGCCGGGGTAACGAACATTCCAGTCAAATTGCTGGGCGACGATTTGAATGACTGTCGAGTCTTTCTCCGAAGGAAATTTGTCCACCGCGTTGGCCCAGAGTGGCACAGCCACCAAAAACAGCAGGACGCCTTCGACCAGCGCGACAAGGACTTCGATGTAGCTGGAAGCGCGATTTTTCACGCCCTGGTAATCCGCCTTTGGATTGCGGGATCGGCGAAATCGAAACAGCGCGTAGGCGAAATAGGAGAGCCAGCCGGCAAACAGCGCGATCATCAGCCAGTGGACGTAGATGATCAGATGGTCCACATGGAGGCCGTGCTCTGAGGCGAGCGGCGGCAGGCCCAGCAGTTTTCCTGTCCCCGTGGTTAAATTATCCAGCAGATGTTGCATGGTCAGACTTTGGTTTCGGGTGCATCGGCAGGCGCGGCGGTGGAGAGGGATTGAGTGGACGCCGCCCTTTTCCCAAGGAACACAAAAAAGCTGGCCAGGGTCCCGAGGACACAACCCACAACTGCCATCAGGCTGAAAATGCCCCAGTTCATTCCTTTGGCCATTGGGGAATCCGATTTGCCAAAGCAGGCAGCACAGGCCCAAACCGAATGCGGCTGCAGCAGGAGGGCAATCGCCATGGCAACCAGGACTCGATGCATCGTCTTCAAACCGGCGGTTCTCATAAATAGCTCAGATCGCGCGTTTTTTTCAGGAAGTAATACTCGTAAATGATCAGGCCCACACCCGTTGCGATCGACACCAACCCGAACACAAGGTTCCACACCCCATGTTCAGGCGAGAAAAAGTCCTTGATCAGCCAGGCGCCAAATCCAAACGCAAGCAGGACCGCCGCGGTGATGAAAATGATATGAAACGTTTTGAGGGACATATCAGTGAGCAAAGGCGTGATGCGGCATATCCGCGAACGACAAGACCGTCAGGGTCATGAGTCCGAGAAAAAGAATCGCCGTGAATGCCAGGATCCCATAAATCATTTTCCGCTCCGAAATGAGGTGCATGAAAAAGCCGGCGACCAGGAACGCTTTGCTGCACGCAATGAACAGCGCCACGCCGATGTTGATTTCCCGGTTCCCGAACGGAATGTAGGAGGCCCCGACCGTGACGATCGTGCCGAACATCAGCGCGTAGAAAACGTACAGGTAGCGCCGGACGTGCTGGGTGATGTCTTCGGGATGGGATGGGTTCATAAATTAAAGCAAATATAGTATGGGAAACAAAAATATCCAAACCAGGTCGACGAAATGCCAGAACAGCCCCGAGATCTCGACGCGGTTTGTGAACCGTTCGGGATCGGATTTCCACATCCGGCTTCCGGGCCCCCAGAGAAAACCGATCACCAGCGCGCCGCCGATCACGTGCAGCGCGTGAAGGCCCGTCAGCGTGAAGTATAGGGCGGTGTAGGTGTTGTGCCATGGGCCGTAGCTGCCCATTTTGACGATCTGAGGTCCTTCAATCCGCAGCTCCTCGTGTGGCCCGGCTTTGTGCGCGCGCAAGTCGTAAAGCTCCCTCTCATCTTCGACCTTGCGGCCCTTGATCAACGCATATCCCGTGTAGAGGCCGCCGGGCTGCTGCGTCAATTGGTTCTTCACAATGTGACCGTCGGCAAATGTGCCGTCCTTCAGCACAAATTCGTAATGGGTCAGTTTGTCGTGGTATTCGTAAGACTTGATTCCCAGGAACATCAGCGCGCACAGGAGCGTGCAGGCATGAAACAGCTTGAACTTGCCGAACTGATTCATCTTGCACGAAGCCCACGCCATGACGGTGGTGATGCTCGACGTGATCAGCACCAGCGTGTTGACCGTTCCCAGCGGAATGTTCAACCAGCCATGAGGCCAATACCCATCCGCCGACCCCACTCGCAGCAGGATATAGGCGGAAAAGAGCGCGCCAAATAACATGACCTCCGATGCCAGGAACAGCCAGATCCCAACTTTTGCGTTGTAAAGCCCCGTGTCCGGCCTCGCTTCAATCGTGTATGGAATATCCATGAAAATTCAGCGTGCTGTTACTTCGTGTCCGGCTCGTTTTGCGGCGTAAAATCCCTGGCGTGACCCGGCACGCTGTACTCGTAAGGCCCGCGATACACCACCGGCGGCCGGGCAAAATTACCATGAGGCGGCGGCGTGGGCGTCTGCCATTCCAGCGTCGTTGCCTCCCACGGATTGTTCGACCCGGCCGGCTTTCCATGCCGGATGCTCCAGAACAGGTTGATGATAAAAGGCACCTGCGCGATGCCCAGGCAAACCGCCGCCCACAAAATCGGCCGATGCAGCGACAGGATCCGGTCGCTCAACCCGCCAATCACGTCCGCACCCGCCTGGCGATTCACCGCCGCCGAATAATTGGCCCCCCCATCCGCCATCCGCCGCAACATGCCGGCCATCCCTTGCGCAAACATCGGCTGAAAGATCAGGTTCATGAAAATCAGCGACAGCCAGAAATGCACTTTGCCCCAGAATTCATTCATCAACCTGCCGGTGATCTTCGGAAACCAATAATAAATCCCAGCAAACAAGGCGAAAATCGTGCCGGGCGCGACGATGTAATGAAAATGCGCGATCACATAATACGTGTCGTGCAAGTGCAGGTCGCTGTAGCTGAATCCCAGCGGCAACCCCGTCAATCCCCCGATCCCGAACATCGGCAGAAACGCCATCACGAACAGCATCGGTGTGTTGAAGCGTATCGATCCGCCCCATAACGAAATAAACATGCACGTCAAAATGATCACCGAAGGAATCGAAATGATCATCGTGGTCGTCTGGAAAAACGTCGCCACCCTCGTCCCCATTCCGGTCAGATACATGTGGTGAGCCCAGACAATGAACGAGAGAAAACCGATTGTCAGCGCCGAGTACACCAGCGATTTATAACCCCAGATCGGCTTGCGCGTGTTGTTGGCGATGATTTCGGCCACAATCCCCATCGCCGGCAGTATCAACACATATACTTCAGGATGCCCCAGGAACCAGAACAGGTGCTGCCATAGCAACGGACTGCCGCCGCCGCTGATATTCGCCAGGTTGCCGCCAACGCCAGGCCCGTCGGAAGGAAAAAGCTCGTGTGCGCCAGCTTGTCCATCAATTGCATGATCCCCGCCGCTTCCAGGGGCGGGAACGCCAACAGCAACAGGAACGCGGTCACAAATTGCGCCCATACGAAAAACGGCAGCCGCATCCAGGTCATCCCCGGCGCCCGCAGTTGAATGATGGTCGCGATAAAATTGACCGCGCCCAGCAGCGAGGAGGTGATCAGGAAAATCATCCCAATCAGCCAGAAGGTCTGGCCGCTCGTCGCAATCGCTGTCGCCAGCGGCGAATAAGAAGTCCAGCCCGCCTGGGCTGCGCCGCCGGGAATGAAAAAGCTGACCAGCATGATCAACCCGCCCACGACATAAGCCTGGTAGCTGGCCATGTTGATTCGCGGAAACGCCATGTCCGGAGCCCCGATCATCAGCGGCACCACGTAATTGCCAAACGACGCGAAGGCCAGCGGCACGATGGCCATGAAGACCATGATCGTCCCATGCATCGCGCCAAAGGAATTGTAAAGATCGGGCGACAAAGTGCCCTTGGCCGCGGGCTGGCCCAGAAATTTTTCCAGGATCGGTCCGACGATGGGCACCGGCTGGCCGGGATGCGCAATTTGCCAGCGCATCATGAGCATCAGGAAAAATCCAAACAGCAGGAAGCACAACGCGGTTAAACCGTATTGAATGCCGATGACCTTGTGGTCGGTGGAAAAGACGTAGCTGCGCCAGAACCCGGCGTTCCCATGATGATCCTCATGAACGCCGGAATGTGAGATCTCTTGTGTCGCCTGCATGTTCATCATTTGATCTTGTCCAACACCATCATCGTGAGCAGCAGCGGCAGGTAACAGATGGATACATAGAAAAGCTGCCGCGCGCGCGTCTCGGTCATGTGCCGCGCGAATTGAAGCGCAAACCACAGGAACGCCAGTCCCAGAACAATGGCGCTGACCAGGTACACCGGCCCCGTCAGCTTGAACAGGAACGGAAACAAACTGACCGGCAGCAAACCCAGGGTGTGGCTGAACGCCTGGCGCCCGGTCCGCTTTCCCCCGGGATCGATCACCGGCAGCATCTTGAATCCCGCTTTCGCATACTCATCACGATAAATCCACGCGATCGCAAAAAAGTGAGGCAGTTGCCAGAAAGCCAGGATCGCAAACAACGCCCAGCCTTCAGCGCTCAATTGGCCCCTCGCCGCCGTCCAGCCCATCAAGGGCGGCAAAGCCCCGGGCACCGCTCCAACCGCCGTGTTCAACCACGTCACACGCTTCAGCGGCGTGTAAATAAACAAATAGCTCAGCAGCGACACCGCTCCGGTGACACTCGTTGTGAGATTCACGGCCAGCGCCAGGTAAAGGAGCCCTGCGCACGCGCACGCCCCGCCAAATGCCATCACGGTGGGAGGCTGCAAACGCCCGGAAGGAAGAGGACGTCCCCGGGTTCGGCGCATCTTGCCATCGTGTTCGCGTTCGATGAGCTGGTTCAGCGCCGCGGCGCCGCTTGCGACCAGCGCCGTCCCCAAAAGCGTGTGCAGCATCAACCAGTAATTCACCGGCCCGCGGCACCCCAAATAAAATCCAACCAGCGTCGTCAGCAATACCAGCGTCGTCAGCCGCGCCTTAAGCAGGTCCGCATACACCGACACCCAGCCTTTCTCCGCAGGCATCGTTTCGCTTAAAACTGTGGCCGTCGCTTTCATAGTTGTGCCGTCACCGATGGCGGCGTCGCAATGTTTTGAATGGCCTGTGCGCCCGCCGCGGGTCCCGACAAAACATGCGTTGCGCGCTCATATTCGGGGCTTTGGAAGCATACTATACTCAGAATAGCGCCTGTTGCCAGCGAAAGCGCGCCTCCCAGGACGTGCGCTGTCGCAATATCCGCGGCCATATTGGTCCAGATCGTCAGCGCACCCAGCGATATTTGAACCAACAAAATCCCCAGCCACACCCGGCTGAGCCGCGCGATGAACCTGTGCGATTCGCCGGCGCTTCCTTTGACCGCTCTGCGTACACGCCAAACACAGGCAGCAACTCCGGCGACAATCAGGACCGCCACAATCCGATGGGCCATCTGCAATTGAATTTGAAGCGAGGTGATGGGCCCTGCTGACGTCACTTCAATTCGTTGCTGGTTGTAATGCGCAATGGACTGGGGATCGGTTGCCGGCCATAGCTTGCCATAAGCGAGCGGAAAATCGGGAATTGCCAGGCCCGCATGCTGGTGGCGCATGGCCGCCCCGAGTCCCAACTGGAGCAACATAAGCCCCGTCGTGCAGGCGATCATCCAGGCCATTCCCCGCCACGCCTCGGTAGGGACGCGCTGCGCGCGTCCAGCCCCCGTCTCGTCGCGCGAGCTAATCACCTTTCCCCACCGCTTGCTTGTCAGCAGCCCAATGGCGCACAGCAGGACGAAAAACATCTGCGCCAGCACAGCGTGAAAAATTCCGATTTGATCTTTGAAGAGCACGACCCGCAGCCCGCCCAGCAATCCCTGGAGCTGCACAGCGGCAAATGCCAGCCAGCCCAGCATCGGGAGCGGCCGCGGCGCAGGTTCGTTGCGCGCCCAAATTGCGGCGGCGAGCACGACGATGACGCCGATCCCGGTCAAGAAATGCCCGGCGCCACTCAAGCCCGGATACAGTTTCAGCAACAAAAAACCGGCCAGGACTTCCAACAAACCGACAATGGCCAAGGGTTTTCGGGACCCGGCGCCGCCCAGCCATCGGGCCAATGCCACGGTTAGAATTCCCACCACCGTTGCCCAAAGCCGATGGGTGTGTTCGTAGAAAACCCCGCCTTTCCAGAAATGGATGGGCAGGAAAAACATGTTGTAGCCGTACGAAGTCGGCCAGTCCGGCACGGCCATGCCCGCGCCATGACTTGTCACCAGTCCGCCGATCCCCAGCAATCCGAAGGTCGCCAGCGCCGTCAGCAAAGCAAACCGATGCAGCCAGCGGGTTTCCCGCCATTGAGACACGGGTGAATTCAATCTTGTCTGCCTCCAAACGCGCCGGACACGTTACTTGATCTCAAGTGTGAAATCCGCTGTCGCAGGCGCGCCTTCCTTGACTTCGATTTCCTGATCGACGCCGGCCGGAGCGGCTTTACGGTGCAGCGCTGTAATGGTGTATTTGCCCGGCGGCACATTGCTGATCTTGAAAGTTCCGTCCTTTCCAGTGAGCGCGAAATACGGGTGATCGACTACCGTGACCCAGGCGAACATCCATTGATGGACGTCGCATTGAAATTTTAGAAAGTTCTCGGCAGCCGGGAAGGACATCGTCAAATCGGGCGCGCCGGCCATTTGGGCCTGATTTTCCTGGTTTTTGCCGACATTGCTCGGAACGGCCGGAACCGAATGGACATTGTGCAGGAGGGGATCCGAATTGCGGATCAGAAGCTTTTGGTTCGTTTGGATCGCCAGGATCTGCGGCCTGTAGAGGCATCCTTTTTGGTCGAGAACCACCGGGGGAGCCGTTGCGCCTGTGGATTTTCCGCTGATGCCCTTGAGCATGACGACGGTGTCAGCCAGTTCGCCTTTGGGGCCCACGACATAGAAATGCGTCATCACCTTGCCGGGGTTGAGTTTGCTGCAGGTGGGATCGTTTTCGAGCGGGGTGATTTCCCGTTCCGGCGGCGGGGTGCCTTTGAGGGTAACGGTGCCGGTAATATCGGCCGCGAAGAGATTCGCCCCATGCCAGAAAACTGCAACTGCGGAAACCAACACGAATAGACGAATGCTTTTCATATATTTTGTCTTCAGGGAGTCAAAAACCGTGGATAAGCTACCATTGGCAAAATCCCCGGGCAAGACCCGCGTGAAGATTTTCACAAAGCCTCATCTTCAAGTTGATCTAGGCTTATACAAAGGCAGTCGCTGCTCGCGGGGTCCGCCGGTCGGAAACG